>DAIRVB010000048.1:10382-13406 GCA_036803065.1 Streptosporangiaceae bacterium | reverse complement strand
TACTGCCATCTGCCGCCGGGCGGGTCTCTCGAGCGCCTCGCCGATCAGGTGAACTTTGCTCCCGCCCAGAAGATTTACGTTGCTGACATCCAGGCAACCAGGCTGATCGTCTCGCCTGCCCCGGGCAAGGGCCCTGATCCATGGCTCACAGGGGGCTGGTCTCGGCCGTCCTGCTACCCCTTCCGAGTGGGGGCCTGGCCACCGCGGGCTGCACGGATCAGGCTGACGAGATGCTGCGTCCGGTCCAGACTGCTGACCGTCCACATCAGGGCCATGATCGCTACGCTCCCGAGGATTGCAGCGGGCCAGCCGAGCGCAGCCAGGCAGACGGCGCTTCCTGCACCTGGTATCACGACGACCAGGACTCTGGCTGGCCGAACGCTGCGCTTTCCGGTCAGGGAACGGCGTAGTGACCAGGACCGGCAGACTAGCCGGACTGCGTACGGCGCCTGGTCGCAGCGGGGAAGGTCGGCGAGTTCGGTCGCAAATTCCTCGCGGTACCGGGCACGGTCCACAGGTGGGAGTAGGCGCACAGCTAGGCCTGTGGCGCACTGCGTCCTGCGGCTCACCCTTGCTGGCTTGCTGGCCGTAGCCTGGCCGATCGCGTGGGTCCTCACCCGCGGCAGCCGGTCGCGCTTCGATTGGCAGCCGACGCAGCGGGACGCCTCCGGCCGCGCCTCCAGCCGCCCTTCCGGGATGAGCGCCCGGCAGTCCACGCAGGTCCCGTAGGTGCCCTCCTGGATGCGCTGCAGTGCGTTCAGCACCTGGGCACGCTGGGAGCTAGCCGAGGCGAGCACGGCCTCGGTGCGGTCGGCCTCCGACAGCCTGGTGCCCGCGTCCGCCGGATCCTGCGGCGCGTCGGCCACGATCCCGTCCGGCTTCTCCCCCCGCAGCACCGCGATGGACCTGTCCAGTTCGTCGCGAGCCTGTTCCAGGCGCTTGCCTGCCGTAGCGGTGTCCACAGGGCCATCCCTCCTCTCGTCATGGCTCCGGCAGCGCACTGAACCGGCCTGGCCGGCCGCGCTGCAGGGGTCTCTTAGAACAACTTGCCAGCGGTGCTCTGCTCGGCGTCGCTGCCTTTCCCAGCCGTGGCCCGGCGGGACGCGGGTGGCGTCCCGGCGGGCTCAGGATCGGGATCCGCCGGCTCGATCAGCCCGGGGCCGTTGTGCTTCACCGAGTTGACCTCTGTGGAGACCGGGTAGGAACTGAGTGCGCCCGCCACGGCGGGAGCCAGCAGCGCGTGCAGGGCGGCCTCGTCTGCCTGCTGCGGATCGAGCCACTCCGCCCATCGGGCGGGCTCGATCACCATGGGCGTCCGGTCGTGAATCCGGCCGAGGTCGTCAGGGGCCTGGGTGGTGATGATCGCGGCCGTCCAGAGCCATGCGTCCGGGTCGTCGTCGGCCGCGTCCTTGTCCCGCCAGAGCTCGTAGATGCCCGCGAACGCGAGCACGCCGCCGTCGGCCCGGTGGATGAAGTACGGCTGCTTGCGGGCCCGGGGGGCATCCCCGGCCGGGCCGTCGCCAGCCGCCTGCCACTCGTAGAAGCCGTCCGCCGGGAGCAGGCACCGCCGCCGGGCGAATGCCCGGCGGAAGGCGGGCTTCGTGCTCACCGTCTCGGCCCGCGCGTTGATCAGGCGACTGCCGATCGAGACATCCTTGGCCCAGAACGGCACGAGCCCCCACCGGACAACCCGGAGTTCGCGGACCGCGCCAGCGTCCGGCGGTGCCGCGGCGCTCGTTTCCCCTACGCTCGGCTGGGCCTCGCCGGACTTCGCCTCGCCGGGCCCATCCGCACCGCTTTCCGGCTTTTCCGGCCGGGCGACCACCGCATAGACGGGTTTCGTGGGAGCCACGTTGTAATCCGGCGGCAGCGACTCGGTGACGCGGTCGCGCTCCACCCGGAACTCCTCAAGGAGTTCCTGGCGCTTTCGCGCAGACGCGTACCGACCACACATGTCGTTATCCTGTCCTCATCTTCGCGGCTGGAGTGGCCCAGACCTTGAGTGGCACAGACCCTGGGTAGCACAGATCAGCCGAATTACAGAATGTGCCCATTCCATAACCACGATCGTGCATGGCCAAACCTGGCGCCCGCTCCCGCCTGGCTTGCCGCGAACCTTGGTCATTCCCGCCTTACGGAGTTCCAGTCCTCGGCGGCGCCGTGACCGGCACGGACTACGCTCACAGCATGAACGGCACGCGGGAAGCTGACAGCGGACCGCCGCAGCACTGGCAGGCACCCGTGGCGGCCGGCCCGGTGCGGGCGAGCGTGCGGCTGCCAGGTTCCAAGTCCATGACCAATCGCGGCCTGGTGCTCGCCGCTCTGGCGGACGGCCCCGGCATGATTACCAATCCGCTCCGGGCCAGGGACACGCTCCTGATGGCCGGCGCGCTCACCGCGCTCGGCGCCAGCGTCGAGGACTCCCCCGCGGGGTGGCGGGTCTCGCCGGGCCGGACCACCACGGACGCGCGGGTGAACGTGGGGAACGCGGGCACGGTCATGCGTTTCGTGCCCCCGGTCGCGGCACTGACCACGGCCGCCGTGGAGTTTCACGGCGACGCGCGGGCCTCGCAGCGCCCGATCGGCCCGATCATCGACGGTCTGCGTGAGATCGGAGCCGTGATCGACGACGAGGGCCGCGGCGCCGTCCCCTTCACCGTGCGCGGCACCGGGTCGCTGGCCGGCGGCGTGGTCACCGTGGACGCGTCCGCCTCGTCCCAGTTCGTGTCGGGGCTGCTGCTCTCGGCGCCCCGTTACGACAAGGGCGTGGAGATCCGGCACCGGGGCCCGCGCGCCCCGTCCGCCCCGCACATCGCCATGACGGTGCAGATGCTGCGCGACGCGGGGGCCGAGGTCGAGACGGAAACGCAGCACGCCGCCGGCGGGAGCCCCGGCGACGGTGAACTCCCGGATACCTGGTTCGTCCGCCCGGGGGTCGTCGGCAGCCACACCATTGCCGTTGAGCCTGATCTGGTTAATTCTGCGCCGTTCCTGGCTGCCGACGACCCCCGGGCGGACGAACCA
>DAIRVB010000048.1:0-10372 GCA_036803065.1 Streptosporangiaceae bacterium | reverse complement strand
GTTCCTGGCTGCCGCCCTGGTCACTGGTGGCACCGTCACCATCGGTGACTGGCCGGCCAGCACGTCCCAGCCGGCCGGGCTGATCCTGGACATGTTCGCCAGGATGGGCGCGGCGTGCGAGCTCACGCCCGGCGGCCTGGCCGTCACCGGGACGGGCGCCATCCGCGGGATCACCGCCGATCTGAGCGACGTGAGCGAGATCTCCCCGGTCCTGACCGCGCTGGCGGCGCTCGCGGACTCACCGTCGGTGATCACTGGGATCGGGCACCAGCGGCTGCAGGAGACTGACCGGCTCGCCGCCCTGGCCCGGGAGATCAACGCCCTGGGCGGCTCGGTCACGGAACTCGCCGACGGGCTGGAGATCAGGCCGCGCCCGCTGCGCGCCCGGGGCGTGTTCGCCAGCTACGACGACCACCGGCTGGTGATGGCCGCGGCCGTGCTCGGCCTCGCCGTGCCCGGCGTCGAGGTGGAGAACGCGGCCACCGTCGGGAAGACCTTCCCCGAGTTCACCGGGCTGTGGGCGGCCATGCTGGCCACGCAGGAGAGCGCACCCTGAGCCGGCGGCCTGGCCACGCCGGCATGGACGAGGACGACGTGCGGGTCCGGCCCGGACGGGGCTCACGCCCGCGGACCCGGGTCAGGCCGGCGCACGAAAGCGCGGTCGAAGGGTTCGTGGCCACCGTCGACCGGGGACGGTACGGCTGCGTCGTCGGTGACCGGGTGGTCACCGCGATGACAGCCCGCGAGCTCGGACGGCACAGTGTCGTGGTCGGCGACCAGGTCGCGCTGGCCGGGGACATCACCGGCGCGCCCGGCACGCTGGCCCGGGTGGTCCGGGTGGAACCGCGCACATCGGTGCTGCGGCGCTCCGCCGACGACACCGACCCGGTGGAACGCATCGTCGTGGCCAACGCGAACCAGCTTGTCATCGTCACCGCGCTGGCCGATCCGCCGCCCCGGCCGCGGCTCATCGACCGGTTCCTCGTCGCCGCGTACGACGCGGGGCTCAGCCCGCTGCTCTGCCTGACCAAGGCCGACCTGGCGTCCCCGGACTCCATCCTCGCCGTCTACGGGCCGCTGGGCACCGCGCACGTGGTCCTCGGGCGGCCACTGACGGACGACAGCCTCGACCCGCTCCGCGAAGTGCTCACCGACCAGGTCAGCGTGATGGTCGGCCACTCGGGTGTAGGCAAGTCCACCCTGGTCAACGCCCTGATCCCGGGAGCCGACCGGGCGGTGGGAACGGTCAGCCCGGTCACCGGCCGTGGCCGCCACACGTCCTCGTCAGCGGTCGCGCTCCGGCTGCCCGGCGGCGGATGGCTGATCGACACGCCCGGGCTGCGCGGATTCGGCCTGGCTCACGTGTCACCCGACCGGGTGGTCCGCGCGTTCCCCGACCTGGCCCCGGGGACGGCCGCCTGCCCGCGCGGGTGCACCCACCTCGAGCCCGACTGCGCGCTCGACGACTGGGTGCGGGACCAGGGCGGCGACGCCCGGCTGGTGACGCGGCTGGACTCGCTGCGGCGGCTGCTGCGCAGCAAGGAAGGCGACGAGTCCGCCTGAGCCCGTGCTGCCTGAGCCCGTGCTGCCTGGATAGTCAGGAGACGGAGCGACGGCGCAGGCCGATACCGGCCACGGCCAGGCCCACCAGCGCGATCACTGGGCCGGCGACGGCCCAGAAGGTGCTGCCAGACATGGCGCTTCCGCCGATAGCGCCCAGGCCCTGCAGCATAAAGACGATTCCCACCAGCGCGATCAGCGCGCCTACGCCGATGAGCAGGCCCTTCTTCATGATGACTGCCTCTTCCCCGGGCCGCAGGGCCGCGGCCCGCCTCGATGCTGTCATCGTCGGAACGGTCCCGCAGCCGGAAAGGTTCGCCGGCCGGGCCGACGCTCGCCGCTGGCGGTCACACGTGCGCGAATGTGCTTAAAGGTGGTCTACCGGCCCCAGATCTCCGACAAGCTGACCACGGCGCCTGCCGCCATGGATGAGGTGTGCCAGCGGGGGCACCGCGTGCACGTCACCGGTTCCCCAGATAGGCTCCCGGATCAATGTCACAGCACGGTGGTGACCAGGCCAGCGAATGGTCCGACGATCTGCGGTTCGCCCACGTCCTCGCGGACGCGGCGGACGACATCACCACGCGCCGGTTCCGGGCGCTCGACCTGCGCGTGGAGACCAAGCCCGACCTCACCCCGGTGACCGACGCAGATCGTGCGACCGAGGAGTCGCTACGGAACGTGCTGCGCCGGGCGCGCCCCAGGGACGCGATACACGGCGAGGAATTCGGCCGGGTAGGCAAGGGGCCGCGGTGCTGGGTGATCGATCCGATCGACGGCACCAAGAACTACGTGCGCGGCGTTCCGGTGTGGGCCACCCTGATCGCGCTGATGGACGGCGATGACGTAATGGTCGGCGTCGTGTCCGCGCCCACCCTCACCCGTCGATGGTGGGCGGCACGCGGCGGCGGTGCGTGGACGGGCCGCGGCCTGACCAAGGCGAGCCCCTGCCGCGTCTCCGAAGTCGCGAAGATCGAGGATGCCTCCTTCTCGTACTCGAGCCTGTCCGGCTGGGAGGAACAGGGCCGGCTGCAGGGTTTCCTCGGGCTCACCCGCTCCGTCTGGCGTACCCGGGCCTACGGAGACTTCTGGTCGCACGTCCTGGTCGCCGAGGGGGCCGTGGACATTTCAGCCGAGCCCGCCGTCTCGCTGTGGGATCTCGCGGCCCTGCAGGTGATCGTGGAGGAAGCCGGCGGCATCTTCACCGACCTGGCCGGGAACGCCACCCCGCGAGGCGGTAGTGCCGTGTGTACCAACGGGCGCTTCCACGACGAGGTGCTCGGCCATCTCGCCGGGCCCGAGGCCTGAACCACCCGGGGGGTTGCCCTCGGGCGCGGTATCACGGATGCTGTAGATGACGAGCTGTCACAAAGGCACAAACTCAGCTTCGTAGCGACCGCCATCGCATCCGGTCCCGCCGCTACGGCCGGAAGCGTCACCTCAAGCAGCGCCGCTGGGAGTGATCGATCATGAAGGTTCGGGAAGGCATGTCGAGGCTCGTGCTGACCATCGGGCCAGCGCACACGTTGCGCGAGGCAGCGCGGCTGATGTCGGCACGCCGGGTGGGCGCCGCGGTGGTGACTGACTCCGAGCACGCCGGGATCGGCATCCTGACCGAGCGGGACATCCTCGACTCGATCGGCGCCGGCCAGGACCCGGACACTGAGGTCGCCGCGCAGCACCGCACCGAACACGTCGTGTTCGCGACACCTGACTGGACCCTTCAGCGCGCGGCGG
This sequence comes from Streptosporangiaceae bacterium, assembly GCA_036803065.1. Classification (GTDB taxonomy): domain Bacteria; phylum Actinomycetota; class Actinomycetes; order Streptosporangiales; family Streptosporangiaceae; genus JAWWPY01. The sequence continues at coordinate 7,075 of DAIRVB010000048.1, read as the reverse complement.
AGACCATGGTGCAGGCCGGTTTCCGGCACCTCGTGGTCGTCGAGGGCCATGAGGTCACGGGGCTGCTGTCGATGCGCGACATCGTCCGGTGCTGGGCCGACTCCGATGTTCCCGCGCGCGGCGAGCACGCGACCACGCCAGCCTGACCCACCCGCCTATCGGGGCCGGTGCCGCCAGCTCCAGCGGTCCCGGCCGCCTCGGGGAGCGCGGACGCCGGAAGGGTCCTCTGCATGGGGGTCGTGGCCGGTGAGCACCGCGATCGAGGTAGCGATGCCGGTGTCCCTGTCCCCCACGAGTTCCCAAGCCCGCGCGATCCCGATGAGCAGCGCTCCGACCAGGACGTTGCTGATGAGTTTCACAGCGCCCGTGCTGCCTGGGTACAGGATGAGATCGATGCCACCAGCGAGCTCGAATACTGCCGCCCGGGTTGCCGTGGCGAAACTGTGACATTGCCGATGCCGGCCGGGCCAACCACGATGCCCCGGACGGCGTCATAGTGTCACACGGCTCGCGGAGCCGCCCTTGGGCAGAAAGACACACTCGCGATGACTGCATCCCCACGTATAGCCCGGCCAGCGATGGCCGGAGCAGCGCTCAGCTGCATTGCGGCGCTCGCCGCGGCCTGCGGCACCTCCAGCCCTTCCGCCGCGCCGCCGGCCACCACATCGATGACAGCCAGCCCGGCCCCGTCGGCCAGCACGAGCCCGGCCAGCACCGCGGCGGCCAGCCCCACCCCCGCTGCGACACCGGCCGCGGCAGCCGGGCCCGCCGCGTGCCCGACCCGCTCCCTCAAAGCCAAGATCGGAATCTCCCAGGGCACCGCGGGCAGCGTCTACACCCTGATCGACTTCACGAACATCGGCACCGTCACCTGCACCCTCTATGGTTACCCCGGCGTCTCGCTGGCCGGCGGGACGCCCGTCAAGCAGATCGGCCTCGCCGCCACCGAGAGCAAGTTCACCCAGCGGACGCTGGTCACGCTCGCGCCGGGGGCGGTCGCCAACGCGCTGCTGCAAATCGTGGACGCAGGCAACTTCCCGCCGGCCAAGTGCGGCATGGTCACCGCGCACTACCTGCAGATCTTCCCGCCGAACCAGACGACGCCGATCTACCTCAGCTTCACCTCGGCGGCCTGCTCGAAGGCGGTCCCGATCCTGAACGTCAGCGTCGTGATGACCGGGGCGGGCAGTTCGGCGTAACGCAGCCGGATCTCCTCCCGGTGTTTCGCCGGCGGCCAGATACAGTGTCCCTGCGTGAGCAACGACCGTGCTAAGGACCGCCACGGCGCGCGGGTGCTCGTCGTCGATCAGGACGGCCGGGTCCTGCTCTTGCACGGGTTCGATCCAGCCGACCCTGCGCATCCGTTCTGGATCACGGTGGGCGGCGGCATCGACGCCGGCGAAAACGCAGCCCAAGCCGCCAGCCGCGAGTTGCGGGAAGAGACCGGGATAGCAGCCCAGCCGGAAAGCCTGGGCGATCCGGTGTGGCACCGGGAGATTGAGTTCAGTTTCGATGGGACTCAGTACCGGCAGGCCGAGACCTATTTCCTGCTCCGGGTCGGCCATGGCCCGGTGTCGCTGGACGATCTGGATGACATCGAGAAGGAAACAGTCGACGGCTACGGCTGGTGGAGCGCGGAAGAACTCGAATCCGCCGGCGAGACGTTCTTTCCGCCGCAACTGCCCCAGCTTCTGCGCGAGCTCGGGATGACCGCTTCCTCCTGACTCCGGGAAACCGGCCGGGCCATGCCAGGCCCCTCAGGGGGGCCAGAATCGACGCAGGCCACCCCTGGCCGGCATGGAAGGAGGATGATCCGTCCATGGAGCTGCTTGTCGCGGGGCTACGACCGGTCTCAGATCCGAGGCCCGCGGGTAGCGCTGTCTGCCGGCGGCTGGGCCGGGTGTCCCGCCGGGGAGTTCCGTGAGGTGGCGCAAGGTCTTTCCCGGGAAGGAAGATCAGGTCCGCGAGGTCCGCAGGTTCGTCGCCGAACTGCTGGCCGACCATCCCGACTGCGATGACATCGTGCTCTGCGCCGCGGAACTCGCGACGAACGCGATCCGGCACACCGCAAGCGGCCGGGACGGTTTCTTCACCACCGAGGTGAGCTGGGAGGGACGCACCGCGCGCGTCGCGGTGGGCGACGGCGGCGCCCCAACGGCCCCGTTCCGCCGCGAGCCGGGCTCGAACCTGATGGGAGAGGCCGACCGCGGGCTCGACATCCTTGCGCGGCTGTCGGCTAGCTGCGGTGCCGACGGCGATCACCGCGGCCGGGTCGTCTGGGCTGAGTTCCACCCCACCGAGGCCACTGTCGCTGCCGATGCCAGCCTGCCGCTGTCCCCCCAGCCAGCCACCAGCGCGGACGCGGCCACGCTGGCCGGGCAGTATGCCGCGTGGCACACCTGGTTCGGACCCTGGACCGGCCAGTGGTGGGCACTGCCCAAACAGCCATCCAGGTCCCGCACCCTGATCGGCGAATCCACCGCCGGAGCCCTCGCCCGCCGGCTGGACGCCCTGCAGGGTGATCCCCGCTACGCGGGGCGGCAACCAGGAGCCCCAGCGCCGTGACACGTGCCTTAACCGAACACTGGACTCGCGCCAGTAGGACACGTAGTTCCGGTCCGCTGGTTCCCCGGTCGGCGAAGCCAGCCCGACCAGGACCGCCTCGGCGCCGAGACGTAGATGAACGACGAGGTCCGCGGCCCGCCAGCCGGCGCAACCAGTCGCGGCTATCAACTCGGCGTCGCCGAGACCGGCGACGACCTGCCGAAGCAGATCGATCTCCGCGCACAGGAGAGCCCGCACCCCCTCGGGTGGTGAGCTCATCCGATCGCCGGGCTTCGCCGCTCGATGAGCAGGACGTCACGCCAGTGCCCGTGATGCTGGCCGACGCGCTCCCGGGTTCCGACGACGCGGAAGCCGGCCGCCCTGTGCAGGGCTGCACTGGCGGCGTTCTCGGGGAAAATCCCGGACTGGATGGTCCAGATCCCGGCGGCCTCGGTGGAGGCAATGAGGGCGTCCAGCAGCGTGCGGCCGACGCCCTGCCCTCTGGCGCCGGGGTGCACGTACACGGAATGCTCGACCACTCCGGCGTAGACGCAGCGATCAGACACGGCCGACACCGCGACCCAGCCCAGGACGTCGCCCGCGACGACGGCCACGTAGCTGTGCCCAGGCAGCTTGGCCGCGCTGAACTCCGCCCAGCCCGGAGCCTGGGTCTCGAAGGTGGCGTTGCCCTCGTCGATGCCTGCCTGATAGATCGCCAGCGCCGCGTCCGAGTGCGCGGCGGTCATGGGCTCAATCTGCATCCGTTAGATGACCTCCGGGACGTCAGGGACTGTGATCCCCTGGGTAACCGATCAGCGCTCCCAGGCTAGCCAGCGCCTCGGTCCGCGCCCGGTAGTACACCCAGACACCGCGCTTCTCCCGGTCCAGCAGTCCACTGTCATGCAGCACCTTGAGGTGATGGCTGATCGTCGGCTGTGAGAGAGCGAATGCATCGTTGAGGTCGCAAACGCAGGCCTCGCCGCCGACGTGCGAGGCGACAAGGGACATCAGGCGCAGGCGGACGGGATCGGCCAGGGCCTTGAGCAGCGGGGCGACCTGCTCAGCCTGCTCAGGTGACAGGGGCTGGGCGGACAGCGGCGAGCAGCACGCCGCAGCCTCCGCCGGGCCGAGCACGATCAATGGATTCGACATGCGTCTATATTGACAGATGCCGATGTCTTGTGCCAAGCTCGGCGGCAGATCAGACATAGACAGTCATCGAAGTCTTCGGAGGTTCCGGTGTCCCGTGTCCAGCTCGCCCTCAACGTCAGCGACATCGATGAGGCCGTCAGCTTCTACAGCAAGCTGTTCGGTGCCGAGCCCGCCAAGCGCAGGCCCGGTTATGCCAACTTCGCGATCACCGAGCCGCCGCTCAAGCTCGTCCTGCTGGAGAATCCCGGCGAGGGTGGCAGCCTCAACCACCTGGGCGTGGAGGTCAGCGACATCGACACCGTCGACGCCGAGCAGGCCCGGCTGGCCGAGGCCGGGCTGGCCTCGGTGGATGAGCGCGCGACGACCTGCTGCTACGCCAAGCAGGACAAGTTCTGGGTGCAGGGCGCGCCCGACGGCGAGTCATGGGAGGTCTACACGGTTCTGGGCGACAGCCAGACGTTCCATGGCGAGGAGGACGGGCCGGCCTGCTGCGGCGCGGGTGAGGAGCCAGCTGACGCGGCGTCCTCCGCTGCTCCCTGCTGCTGAGCGCGGCGCCATGACCGAGGTACCGCAAGTGCTGTTCGTCTGCGTCCACAATGCCGGCCGGTCCCAGATGGCCGCCGCCCTGCTCGACGACGAGGCTCGCGGGCGCGTGCGGGTGACATCAGCCGGGTCGCAGCCCGCCAGCCAGATCAACCCCGCCGTTGTGCAGGCTATGGCCGAGATCGGCCTCGACCTGTCCCGCGAGTTCCCCAAGCCGCTCACCGGCGACCAGGTCCAGGCCGCTGACGTCGTCGTCACGATGGGATGCGGCGACGCCTGCCCGTTCTACCCCGGCAAGCGGTACCTCGACTGGGACCTGCCCGACCCCGCGGGCCTGGATGTCACCGCCATCCGGCCCATCCGCGATGACATCCGCCACCGTGTGCGCGGACTGCTCAGCGAGCTGAGCCTGGGCTGATTCCTGGCCTGCCGATCACGGGCGCCTTATAGCGCTGACGAGAATCGAACTCGCACTATCAGCTTGGGAAGGCTCCACCCGGGACAACTTCGGTTGGGAAGTTGTGCCGGGTGGACGGACCATGGCCGCCGGTTCAACGGCGGCCATCGTCAGCGCAGCCAGGGATGGGTCTGGACGACCCGGAGCGAGGCCCACTTGCGCCCGAGGTACCCGGCACCCCACGTTGCCAGGCCAGCCAGAACGATGAGGCCGAAGATACCGATGATGTGCTCGTCCACGATGGGGTTCGTGGATCCGCTCGGCTGGCCGCCCGCGATCTTCGCTGGCACCCACACTGCGGCCCACATCATCAGGAGCAGTAGTGCCCCGGAGAAGGCGGCCGGGCGGATCGCCACGCCGAGGATGAGCGCGACGCCGATGCCGAGCAGCCCGATCATGAAGAGCCAGTCCATCCCGGCTACCCCGGAAATGGACCGGAAGAGGCCCTGGAACGGCCCGACGTTGGCCCCTGCCAGGAATCCCTTGGTCGGCGATCCCCCGTTGATCCACGCGTCCTTGCTCGCGGTCGCGTAGCCCAGGCCGAAGGTCTTGTCGAGGAATGCCCAGAGGAACTCGAACCCAAGAGCGAGCCGGAGACCGACGAGCCCGATGACCGCCAACCGCGGGCGTAGAGGCGCTGTCGCTTCTGGTCGTGCAGGGACAACCCTGGACGGTGACATTTCCTTGTGGTCGTTGACGGCCGCTGATTGTGGTCTATCGATAACAGACATTTCCCACGTTCTTCCGGTTAGCCCCAAAGCGGGTGCTTTACGTCTCGATGTTATGAATCACTATTCAGCCGGAGTAGGGCCAGACGTCACCCGCACGGGAGTAGAAGTGCCTGACCTGTCCCAGAGCGCGGCCGACCGAGCCGACGGCATTCGATGAGCCGGCGGCCAGCATCCGGGTCGCATGCCCTGGCCGCCGCCATGGGTCGCGATGCCGGAGCCGACGTGCCCGCCTGATTCCGCCAGGGGCGGGGGCAACTCGTGGCGGATGACGAGTTCGCCGAGGTAGTGCTCGCCGGAGATGTACCGGGACTGCAGGCTGCGGCTGAACCTTCATCTGATAAAACTCACGGCAATGCCTACCTGGCCCGCCCGGAAGGCTTTTTCATGCCCGCATACCCTGACGCTAGCTATGCCAGGGCTCAGCGGCACTCCGCTCGCTCGATAGTTACCTTGCAGAAACGCTATGCCCGGCTTGTCCCTGCGCCTCGCCGATCAGTCCGAGCGACCCCTGGCGGAACGCCTCTGGCTGATGTTTCGCCACGACCTTTCCGAGTTCCGCGGCCAGCTGCCGAATCCCGATGGCACTTTCCGAAGTGAACGACTGCGGGCTGCATACCGCAAGCCTTGCGGAAGGCACCCTCCTGGCGAACGGACATGAGGGCTGGCCATGGATTGCGCGCTGGCTGAGAGCCAGGGAGACTCACGGCTCGGGGTGGCCGTGTTTGCATGCCGTGGTGAGCTGGGCGCGGACCTCTTCTGCTTCGGGAGCCCTGAGGCCGGTGTAAAGGGTGAGGGCTTGCTGCCAGTGGTAGCGCGCCAGGCGGGGGTCCCCGGTAGCACGGTGGGCGCGGGCGAGGCCGTTATGAGCACGAGCCTGCTGGGCCTGGTCGCCGACCTGGCTGGCCAGGTCGAGCGCGGTGGCGTGCTGGGTGCGGGCCTGGCCGGGCCGCTCGGTGGCGAGGAGGACTTCGCCGAGTCCGTTGAGCGCCTCGGCCTGACCGGACCGGTGGCCGATCTCCCGGTACAGGGCCAGGGCCTGCTGATGGTGGCCGGTGGCCTGCTGATAGCGGGCCAGTCGCAGGTCGACGTCGCCGAGGTAGGTCAGGGCGTGAACTTCACCCCATCGGTCGCCGATCTCGCGGGACAGGGTCAGGGACTGCTGGAGGTGGCCGGTGGCCTGCTGATAGCGGCCCTGCCCCACGCACACACAGCCGAGGTTGCCCAGGGCGTGGGTTTCAATCGTCCGGTCGCCGATCTCGCGGGATAGGGCCAGCGCTCGCTGGTAGCGGTCGGTGGCCTGCTGATAGCGGCCCTGCTGCTCGTCGAGGACGCCGAGGTTTTGCAGTTGGCGGGCTTCACCCACCTGATCGCCGGTCTCGCGGTACAGGGCCAGGGACTGCTGGAGGTGGTCGGCGGCCTGCTGACAGTGGCCCTGCTGGAACTCGGCCATGCCGAGGTTGCCCAGAGCGCGGGCTTGGCCGGCCTGGTCGCCGGTTTCGCGGTATAGGGCCAGGGACTGCTGGAAATGGCCGGTGGCCTGCCGGCAGCGGCCCTGGTGCAGGTCGGCGAGACCGAGGCCCGCCAGCGCGGTCGCTTCGGCGCTGCGGTCGCCGACCTCGCGGGCGGCATGCAGGGCGTGGGTGTGGAT
>DAIRVB010000047.1:6135-13429 GCA_036803065.1 Streptosporangiaceae bacterium | reverse complement strand
TGATAACACCGGCAAGTGTGTCGACGACAACGCCGGCTCAAGCGCCAACGGCACGAAGGTCCAGATGTGGGACTGCAACCGTGGTGCCTCGCAGAACTGGACGATCGAGGCCAATGGCACCATCGGAATCAACGGCAACTGCATGGATATCACCGGCGCCAGCACGGCCAACGGCGCGCTTGTCGAGGAGTGGACCTGCGACGGCGGCGGCAACCAGCAGTGGCAGGCGGTGAATGGCACGCTGGTGAACCCGGCGTCCGGCAAGTGCCTTGACGACCCGGGATCCAATACCGCCAATGGCACCCAGCTGGAGATCTGGACCTGCAACGGCGGTTCCAACCAGCAGTGGAGCATTCCCTGACCCTGCGCCAGCCAGTCGCGCCACCCGGCCGGGACTCATCGCGGCACCGATGAGTCCCGGCGGCCGACGGCGCATTCCTTCGCGGAAATCCCGTGGCTGCAGCCGTACCCGGACGGGTCGCGGGCTGACCATCACCTGCATCCCTCATCCGCCGCCTGCCGCCAGCGGGTCGGCCTGGGCCAGGACCTCCCGCAGCGAGCCGCGCTGCCTGATCGCCTTGACGCCGAGCCAGACCAGGTAGCCCGCACCAGCCAGCTTCACGACCGCGAACAGCAGCGCCGAGCGCTGCACCAGCGCGCCGAGGCCAAGCGCCACGCAGGCGGCGACGACGTACACGCCGGCGGCGTTGCCCACGACCGTCGCCAGGGCGGTGCGGCGGCCATGCGCCAGCGCGCGCCCGATCACGAACAGGACGCTGGGACCGGGAATCACGATCAGGATGAACGACGCGACCGCGAACGCCAGAACCTGGCCAACAGTCACCATGCCGACCACGGTAACCACCCCGGCCGCCAGCCGCACCTGCGTTTCGGGCGATCATGGGTGTTACGGAGGTGACACTATGACCTGGGATGAACTGCTTGCCCACTGCCTGGCCAAACCCGGCGCGTGGCGAGACGAGCCGTGGGATGGCGGCGTCGTGGTCAAGGTCAGCAGCAAGATCTTCGCGTTCCTGGGGTCGGAGTCGGCGTCCGCGGTCGGGCTCAAGTGCGCCAGCACCCGGGAGGCGGCCGGCGAATGGCTGCTGCGCTACCCCGGCGACGCGGCGGTGATGGCGTATATCGGGCGTTCCGGGTGGAACACCCTGCGGATCGGGGGAGCGATTCCAGGCGACGAGCTGATCGAAGCGGTCGATTCCTCCTACGACACCGTGGTCAGCAAGCTACCGAAGAAAGACCGCCCGGTCCCATGACGGTTGTCATGGGCGTCTCATGACAACCATCCGAGCGGTGAGCCTTTTTTCGGTGCGACTATTGGCCCATGACAGTGACAAATGTGAGGTATGAGCGGGGGCCGGGCCGGGCCGGCAGCGGCCAGCCCCTGGCGATCGCCTTGCGGGGGGTGCACAAGAACTTCGGCTCCGTTGAAGCGGTGAAGGGCATTGACCTGGACATCGCTTCGGGGGAGATCGTCGCGTTCCTCGGCCCCAACGGCGCGGGCAAGACATCGACGATCGACATCATCCTGGGGCTGTCCCGGCCGACCGCCGGCGAGGTGTCGGTGTTCGGCATGGCTCCCCGGCAGGCCATCGCGCGGGGGCTGGTCTCCGCCGTGATGCAGACCGGCGGGCTGCTCAAGGACCTCACCGTCGCCGAGACCGCCCAGTACACCGCGAGCCTGTTCGCGCATTCCATGCCGGTTGGGGAGGTCTTGAAGCGGGCGGGCATCAGCGGCATCGCGGATCGCCGGGTCGGCAAGTGCTCCGGCGGTGAGCAGCAGCGGCTGCGCTTCGCCATGGCCCTGCTGTCCGATCCGGAACTGCTCATCCTCGACGAGCCCACGACCGGCATGGACGTGGAGGGCCGGCGCAGCTTCTGGGGGGCGATCCGGCAGGACACGGCCATGGGGCGGACCGTGCTCTTCGCGACGCACTACCTCGAGGAGGCCGACGCCTACGCCGACCGCATCATCCTGCTGCGCCATGGCGAAATCGTGGCCGACGGCACCTCGAGCGAGGTCAAGGCGCTCGCGGCGGGCCGGACGGTGCGGGCCACCCTGCCCGACGCCGATGAGGCCGCCCTGCGCGCCGTTCCCGGCGCGGACAGCGTCGAAGTGCGGGGCGACACCGTCCTGGTCCACTCCTCTGACAGCGACGCGGTGGCCAGGTATCTGCTGACCAACACGCCGGCCAGAGACCTCGAGATCAACACCCGCGGGCTTGAAGACGCCTTCATCGCCCTGACCAGCGACGACAACAACATCGACGGCAGTCACCCAGGAGCATCACGATGAGCACCCAGTCGCTTCCCGCGCCCGACCTGACTACCCGCCGGGCTCCGGGCCTGGGCGGATTCAATGTCACCGTCCTGGGCCTGGAGATCCGGCGGATGCTGCGTAACCGGCGCACCCTGCTGTTCACGATGGTGCTGCCGGTCGTGTTCTTCCTGATCTTCGGTCTGAACAGTCAGTACGCCAACCAGCGCGCCGGCCACGGCAACGTCTCCGCGTTCATCATGATCAGCATGGCGCTCTACGGCGGGATCCTGGCGACGACCAGCGGTGGGGCGATGGTCTCGATCGAGCGCGCTGCGGGCTGGAGCCGCCAGTTGCGGCTGACCCCGCTGGCACCAGTGGCCTACATCGCCATCAAGATGCTCACCGCGCTGGTGCTCGGGCTCGGCTCAGTCGTGGCGGTCTATGTCGTGGGGATGCTGACCGGCAAGCCCTCGATGCCGGGCTACCTCTGGCTGGTGACCGGGCTGTGCGTCTGGGTCGGCTCGCTGGTCTTCGCGGCGTTCGGCCTGTTCATGGGCTATCTGCTGCCCACTGAGAACGTCATGCAGATCCTGTCGTTCGCGCTCGTGCTGTTCTCTTTCGGCGGCGGCCTCTTCATCCCGCTGAGCCAGTTCCCGCACGTGCTCCAGACGATCGCCGAGTTCACTCCGCTCTACGGCCTGAACCAGCTCGTACACGCTCCGCTGCTAGGTGTCGGCGTCCACGTGGCGTGGGCGGCGAACGCCATCGTCTGGCTAGCCATCTTCGCCGGCGGCGCGACATGGCGCTTCCGTAAGGACACCGCGCGGGTCTGAGCCAGCACTCGGTCACCCTGCCGATCCCGGGTAGGCGAGCCGGAAACCGTCTGTCGCATCACTCCTCCGCACGCCAGGAGCCCTAGTCCCGGCCAGGCTCCTATCCCGAGTGCAGGAAGTCGCTGAGCGCTGCGGCAAGCTGATCAGGGGCTTCCTCGGCCATGTGGTGGCCGGAATCGATGGGCGCGCCCCGCACGTCGTCGGCCCAGCGCCGCCAGACCGCGACGGGATCGCCGTAGAGCCGTTCCATGTCGTCGCGGGTGGCCCAGAGCATGAGAACCGGGCAGGTGACCCGGCGCCCGGCGGCGCGGTCGGCGTCGTCGTGTTCCCGGTCGATGCTGAGCCCGGCCCGGTAGTCCTCGCACATGGCGCGGACTGTAGCCGGGTCGTGGATCGCGCGGTGGTAGTCGGCCCAGGCAGCTTCGCCCATCTGCGCCCGGGCGGCGTCACTGTGGTACCAGGCGTCCGGGTCGGCGTTGATGACCCGCTCGGCCTCCGCGGCCGGGTTGCCCAGGAAGAACCAGTGCCACCAGGCGGTGGCGAAGGCCGCGTCGCAGCGGGCCAGAGCCTCCCCGATGGGAACGCCGTCGAGCACGGCCAGGTGGGAGACGGCAGCTGGGTGATCCATCGCCAGCCGGAACGCGACATACGCGCCGCGATCGTGCCCGGCAACGGCGAAACGGTCGTGCCCGAGTTCACGCATGAGCGCCAGGCAGTCGGCGGCCATCGCCCGCTTCGAGTACGACGCATGGTCGGGTGTCACCGGCGGCTTCGATGATTCCCCGTATCCCCGCAGATCAGGGCAGACCACGGTGTGGCCACCGGCCAGCAGCGGCGCGACCCGGTGCCAGGTCGCGTGCGTGCGCGGATGCCCGTGCAAGAGCAGCACAGGAGGCCCGGTTCCGCCGTGCCTGACCCGCAGGGTGGCCGCCCCGACGTCGATCCGTTCGAGCCCGAACCCGTCGAAGATCTCTGCTGTCACCAGAACATCATCACCTTTAGGGCTGGTAGGAACCGGGGACCCAGGCGCGCGTGCTCACGCTGATCGCGTTCCAGGCATTGATGGTCACGATCAGGCTGACCAGGGCCGCGATTTCCTCCTGGCTGAACTCCGCCGCGACGTCCTGGTACGCCTGCGCCGGGACATGGGTGTCGGCCAGCAGTGTCACGGCCTCGGGGTTCGCGCAGGGGCTGGCCCTGCTCTGCCAGGTGCTCAGGGAACGGGGCGCGAGAACCATCGCCATGGAAGCCAGCGGCCATCCAGGCCACCGGCATTGTGCCGAGGCCCACGGGCTCCGCCCGGTGGCACTGGCCCGGCCCTGGCCGGTCACCAGAGCGTGTAGCCGCCGTCGATGACCAGCACCGACCCGGTGATAAACGATGAGGCGGGGCTGGCCAGGAACACGACGCTCGGTGCGATCTCCTCCGGCAGCGCGTACCGCTGCTGCGGGGTGTCCTCGATCCAGTGCCGGCGAAACTCCGGGCGGTCAACCGGCGCCATCTCGGTCTTCACGTAGCCGGGAGCGACCGCGTTGACCCGGATACCCACCCCGGCCCACTCCGCGGCCAGCGACTTGGTCAGCTGGTGCACCGCGGCCTTGGACGCGTTGTACGCGGGCTGCCACTGCGGACGATTGACGATCATCCCCGAAATCGAGCCGACGTTGATGATCGAGCCCCCTCCCGAGCCGGCCATGTGACGGCCGCCGGCGACGCTGCACTTCCAGAGCGCCCGTACGTTCAGGTCAAACACCTGCGCCCATTCGTCGTCAGTCACCTGCCAGGATTCGTTGTGGATGCAGAGACCGGCGTTGTTGACGAGAATGTCCAGGCCGCTGAGCTCTTCGATGGCCCGCTGGGTGATCCCATCGGCGTCGTGGGTGATGTCGGCGTCGATCGACGACACGTCGAGGCCCTGGTCGTGCAGTTCGCGGATGGCTGCCGCGTTGCGATCGGCGTCGCGCGCGACGATGACCACCCTGGCACCGGCCTCGGCCAGGGCGGCGGCGAAGGCTTTGCCCAGGCCCTGATTCCCACCGGTGACCAGGGCTTTCTTGCCGGTCAGGGCGAAACGCTCCAGCACCTTCACTGCTTCCTCCGTTGCCTAGTCCGAGATCAGCGATCCTGACACAGAGGGCAGTTCGGGCGGTGGCCAACCCGGCGGCGTCCTGACCGATGCAGGCTGGGATCAGGACGGGGCCGTCAGATGGCGCGGTGATCCATCGGGATTGACGATGGAGATGCTAGCCGGAACGCTGGCCTGGTGATCGCGGCCTGGCGAAACCACCCCCGCCTCGAGGCACACGCAGGGTAACGGTCCCGGCCCTGCTCACCTTCATCCAGCCGTCGCTGCTTGGATCGCCTGGCGGCCCGGCCGCTGCCAGCGGGTCTGATTAGGTTGACCGGGAGGAGGTTGGCGGGTGAAGACAGCTTTCGTGCTCGGCGGCGGGGGCCTGCTCGGCGCTAACGAGGTCGGCATGCTCCGGGCTTTGTCGGAAGCTGGGATCCGGCCCGATGTGATCGTGGGCACGTCGGTGGGCGCGATAAATGGCGCGTTCGTGGCCGCCGACCCGGCGGGCGCGGCGGCACGGCTGGGCGAGATATGGCAAGGCGATGCTTTGCGGCAGGCGTTCAGCGAGACGCTGTGGGGCCGGGCGGCCCGGCTGCTGCGTTCGGGCACGCACCTGCATTCGATCGAGCCGCTGCGCCACATGCTGGATGACGTGCTTCCGGGGGATGATTTCGCCGATCTCGAATTGCCCTTCCACTGCGTTGCGGCCAGCATCGAACACGCGTGCGCGCGCTGGTTCAGCAGCGGGCCGCTCGTGCCTGCGGTGCTGGCCTCGTGTGCCGTACCTGGGCTCCTGCCACCGGTTGAAGTCGACGGTGAGCACTACTTCGACGGCGGCCTCGTCCATTCCATCCCGGTCGGCCGGGCCGTCGCCCTGGGGGCCAGCGTCGTCTACGTCCTGCACGTAGGCCGGATCGAGCGTCCGCTGGAGGTGCCCCGGCGTCCCTGGGAGGTAGGCCTGGTCGCCTTCGAGATCGCCCGCAGGCATCGATTCCACGAGGAGATGTCAGCGCTGCCCAGCGACGTCCGGGTACACGTGCTGCCTGCAGGCGGAGATCGGCGCCCGCCAGATCTCTCCCAGCTTCGGTACCGCAACAGGACTAAGGTCGGGGTGAGTATCGGCCGTGCGTACGCAGCGTCCGCGAGCTATCTCGCTGAGTTGACCGGGCACTGACCCCGCCATCGAGGACGGGAGGAGCCGGCCGTGGTCCCACCCAGGCTGGTTCGCCGATTCGTGCTGGCACCGCTGGCGGTCGTCATCGCAATCGCCTTCGTGGTGTTGTTTCCGTTGCTGGCCTTGGGGTTCGGGGTGGCGGGGCTCTCCCGGCGTGGCCGCATGCGCGGCCTTCGGCTGCTGTGCTTCGCGCTCATCTGGCTCCTGGCCGAGACTTCCGCGCTGTTCATGTGCCTGGGCCTGTGGCTAGCGAGCGGGTTCGGTGGCCGGCTGCGCACAGAGCCTTATCAGAGCCGCCATTACGCGATCATGCGGTGGTTCCTTGACCTGGTATTCCGGGCGGGTACCCGCATGTTCAGGGTCCGGGTCGAGGTGGACGAACCAGCACTTACCGCCGAGGAGCAGGCGGCCAGGCTCGCCCGCCCGGTCATCGTGCTCAGCCGGCATGCGGGCCCGGGCGATTCCTTGCTGCTCGTTCATCATCTGCTCAGCGTCTACGGGCGGCGACCGCGCGTCGTCATGAAGGCGACGATGCAGCTTGATCCCAGCCTGGATGTGGTGGCCAATCGCCTGCCCAACGTGTTCGTCCAGGGTCGCCGGATCGGCGAGAAGGTCTACGTCGAACAGATCGAGCGGCTGGCCCGGGGACTCGATCGCACTGGTGCGCTGGTGATCTTCCCAGAGGGCGGTAACTGGACGCCAGGCCGGTGGCGGCGCGGCATCCGGCGGCTGGAGCGGGCGGGCCGCAGCGATCTGGCCGAACGCGCACGGGCCATGCCGAACCTTCTCGCGCCCCGGACCGGGGGAGCGCTCTCGGCCATCACCGCCTGCCCCGATGCCGACGTGATCTTCGTAGCCCACGCCGGGCTGGACACGCTCGTCACCGTCAGCGACATCTGGCGGAGCCTGCCGATGGACCAGATCGTCCACGCGAAGTG
>DAIRVB010000047.1:0-6035 GCA_036803065.1 Streptosporangiaceae bacterium | reverse complement strand
CTGGATGCGCGCAAGGGCGGCTACTTCTCCTTGTCGAGCCGTAGTAACACGCGCCCGAAGCAGCTTTACCTTCCCGACACGAACATCCTGCTGACCCGGTTTCACGGCACGGAGGCGGTCGGTGAGGTGATCGACTTCATGGTGCCGGAGACCAGCGGTACCGGCAAGGCGCGGGACCTGCTCGTCCGGCAGGCTCGCGCGGTCCGTGGCCGGGCGACGTTCGAGCTGGCCTGCCATCCGGCGTTTGACTATGGCCGGGCCCCGCACACGGTCGAGGTGGTGAGCGGGGTCGGCGCGGTGTTCGAGTCGCCTGCCGGCCGCTTTGTGCTGCGTACCAACGTGGCGCTGAAGGTCGAGGAGTCCGGTGTCGCCGCGACGTTCACCCTGGATGAAGGTGAGACCGTCGACATCGAGCTGGAGTGGCTCGGCGAAGTGCGGGCCCTCGCGCCGGGGGGAGACCGACAAGCTGTTCACCCTGACCTCAGACTTCTGGCAGGGCTGGGTCAGCCAGTCCCGCTATCGCGGGCGGTGGCGGGAGACGGTGCAGCGCTCGGCGCTGGCCCTCAAGCTGCTCGTCTACCACCCGACCGGCGCCCTGGTCGCGGCGCCGACCACCTCGCTGCCGGAGGAATTCGGCGGTGGCCGCAACTGGGATTACCGGTTCAGCTGGCTGCGCGACGCCGCGTTCACTGTCTATGCGCTGATGACCCTGGGCTTCCTGGAGGAAGCGGCGTCGTTCATGGAGTGGGTTCAGCGGCGCTGTGAGCTGGCCACGCCCGACCACGATGTGATGATCATGTATGGCGTCGACGGCAGCGAGGACATTCAGGAAACCATCCTGGATCACCTGGAGGGTTATCGCGGCTCACGGCCCGTCCGCATCGGCAACAACGCGGTGCACCAGCGGCAGATAGACGTGTATGGCGAGCTGATGGACTCGGTCTACCTGTACAACCGCGAGGTCCCGATCTCCTATGACCTGTGGGTAGGGCTGTCCAAGCGGCTCGACTGGCTTTCCAAGCACTGGAACGAGCCGGACGAGGGTGTCTGGGAGATCCGGGGCCCTCGCCAGCGCTTCACCTACTCGGCCCTGATGACCTGGGTGGCCTACGACCGGGCCGGCCGCCTGGCCCGCGACCGTGGCCTGCCCGCGCCAGTCGAGCGGTGGCGCAAGCTGGCCGCGGCGGCCCACCGGTTCGTGCAGGACGAGTGCTGGGACCGTGAGCTGCAGACCTATGTGATGCACCCGGGCAGCAGATTGCTCGACGCATCGGTGCTGGTGATGCCGCTGGTGAAGTTCGCCGGCCCGACTGATCCGCGGTTCCTGTCCACGCTTGACCGCATCGGCACCGAACTCACCTCCGACAGCCTCGTCTACCGGTACGCCATCACCGGCCACGACGGGATCGACGGCGGCGAAGGCACCTTCAACCTCTGCTCGTTCTGGTACGTCGAGGCGCTCACCCGGGCCGGGCGGGTCAAGGAGGCCCGGACAATCTTCGAGAAGATGCTCACCTACGCCAACCATCTCGGGCTCTACGCCGAGCAGATCGGCGCCTCGGGTGAGGCGCTGGGGAACTTTCCCCAGGCCTTCACCCACCTGGCTCTGATCAGCGCGGCGGTAAACCTGGATCGCGCGCTTGACCGCCACTGATCAGGGAGCTTGCGGGTCGTCCACGCCTGGACCGCCCGGCACGGAATCGTCACCGTGCGTGCCGCGCGCCGAAACTTTCCCCGGCCCATTATCAACGAAAGACCGCCGCCCTCATCGCCCGCCGCACGACACGCCGGCTCATGCCCGGGGGATCACGAGTGAGGCCTCGCGGACCTGGCATCATAGGCAGTAATGAAGAACTCGGCCTCATCCCGCTTCCCGGTGACTGTCACGCACCTGCCGGTCGTGCGTTGCCATATTTGCCGGCGCACCATCGCATACCGGCCCGGTCAGGTCAGTGCCGTGCTGACCGAGCACTACCGGAGAGAGCATCCCGAGGCGCTCGACGCCTCTGCCTGACGGCGGCCTCAGCGACTGCGCCATGCCACGTCGCTGTGCCGTCACCGTGCGGCGTCACCGTGCGGCGTCGCTGTGTGGCGTCGCTGTGTGGCGTAACTGGGCGCGGCGTCACGGTGCGATGCTGGGATTCCGCCAAGCCGGTGGCGGCCGGGTGTCCAGATCGGCGGGCGGCCGTTCGTCCTTAGAGTGGAGGCCGGCGACTGGCGTCGGCCTTGACTCGAGGAGCATCCATGCCCACCTACATGGCGCTGACCTATACCCCCGACATCGACTGGACGCAGCCCCCGCCCGAGCATGCCGGGACGATGAAGGAGTACGCCGAGTTCGCGGAGGGCGCCGCAGCCGTGATCAAGGGCGGTCGCGCGCTCTACCCCACCGCCACCGCGACGACCATCCGGGTGCCCGCCGGCAAAGGCGGCGATGTGATCACCAGCGACGGCCCGTACGCCGAGACCAAAGAGGCGCTGACCGGCTTCTACCTGCTGGAGTGCGCCGATCTCGACGAGGCGGTCGCGGTCGCCGCGAAGATCCCGGCGGCCTGGGACGGGGCGGTCGAGATCCGTCCGGTCATCACGTTCTGACCGCGGGCGGCACGATGGGGCCCGGTGACGCGGTGGCGCGGCTGGTACGCGAGGAGCGTGCCCGGGTACTGGCCACGCTGATCCGCGTCACCGGCAGCGTCGACCTGGCCGAGGACGCGGCACAGGACGCCGTCGTCCGCGCGCTGGAGACGTGGCCCCGCGATGGCGTTCCGGACAACCCGCGCGCCTGGCTCCTGGTCACCGCGAAACGACGGGCCATCGACCTGATCCGCAGGGAGGCGCGGCGGGCGGGGAAGGAGACGGAGGCGATGACGTTCCTCGACCCCGCTCCGGAACCCGCCGAGGTGGTCCGGGATGATCTGCTCCGCCTGGTGTTCACCTGCTGCCATCCGTGCCTGGCGGTTGAGGCGCAGGTTGCGCTCGCGCTGCGGACCCTCGGCGGGTTGTCCACCGCGGAGGCCGCCCGCGGCCTGATGGTGCCCGAGGCGACCATGGCCAAGCGGCTTACCCGGGCCAAGCAGAAGATCGCGCAAGCTGGCATTCCGTACCGGGTACCGGCCGCCGAGGAACTGCCCGGCCGGCTGGCCGGCGTCGCGGCCACGGTCTACCTGATCTTCAATGAAGGGTACGCGGCGGGCACCGGCGCGGATCTCGTCCGGGTCACCCTGACCGCCGAGGCGATCCGGCTGGCCCGGCTGCTGGCCGAGCTGATGCCCGACGAAGCGACCGTACTCGGCCTGCTGGCCCTGCTATTGCTGCACGATTCTCGGCGGGTGGCCCGCGTCGACAACGTAGGGCGGCCGGTGCTGCTGGCCGATCAGGACCGCACCCGGTGGGACGCTGAGGCGATCAAGGAGGGTGTCGAACTGGTCGGTGCGGCGCTGCGGCGCAGCGCGGAGCGGCCTGACGCGTATGTGGTGCAGGCTGCTGTCGCCGCGTGTCACGCGCTCGCCCCCTCGTACGCCAGCACCAGCTGGGACGCGGTGATCTCGTGGTACGACGTGCTTCTCACCATTGCGGACACTCCGGTCGTCCGGCTCAACCGGGCGGCGGCCGTCGCCGAGCGGGACGGCCCCGCAGCCGCTCTCGCGCTGGTCGACGCGATCGGCGGCCTGGCGGCCTACCCGTGGTGGCACGGCACCCGGGCCGAGTTGCTGCACCGGCTGGGCCGGGCCGAGGAGTCGCGAGCCGCGTACGACCGGGCGCTGGCCCTCGGGATGAACGAGCCGCAGCTCGAGCACCTGCGCCGCCGGGCCGCCGAACTGCCCGGGTAAGCCATTGGCGCGGGGTGCCCCGCTGGGCTAACCGTCCCGTCCCGGCAACGCCCGACGCACCTCATTGCCCTCGGCGTCGGCCAGCACCCCCAGCTCGCGTCAGCCGGGCACGGTCGGGTCGATGATGACCACGACGCGCCGGTTGAGTGGCTGGCCGCTCGGGGTGTTCGGGGCGAACGGGTTGGCGTCCCCGTAGCCGACCGCCTGCAGCCGGCTGGCCGCCACTCCGTGCGCGACCAGCCAGGCTTCGACCGCCTGGGCGCGCCGCTGAGACAGCTGGAGATTGCCGCCGGGGACAGGGAGATTGTCCGTGTATCCGTTGATGCTGGCCGTGGACTGGGGGTAGGTGACCGTGACGTTCTGCAACAAGTTGCGCAACTGCGCAAGGGCAGCAGGCCGCAGAGCGTACTGGCCGGGACCGAACGAGACACTGGTCAAGGTGTCCGTGATCGCCCCGTCCAGGCCCTGCCGCGTGGCGGTGGCGAGCTGATCGCCGGTGGCCGGGGTGAGTAGCACTGCCCTGCTCGCTCCCGCTTGGAGCAGGCCAGCCTGCCACGCCGCTTCATCGTTGCTGCTGCCGGGGAAGTCGTCGATCACCACTGTGCTGTGCTGCAGTCCCATGCTGAGGCCCGGAACGGAGCTGGCCGTCGCATCATCCATGCCCAGGATCACGACGACCTTGCGAGCGCCGTAGGCTACCCCGGCCTGATTCAGGCTGGACATGTCGGCGGCGGCTGCCCCAAGAGCCGCACGGATGCCGCCGTCACCCGTAACACGCCGCAGCAGCTGGGCATCCGTCCGCGCCACGAGGGTGCGAGCCCAGGCCATCAGCTCTTCCTTCTGGCGCAACTGGATTGCGGCGCGGGCGTTCCGCAATCTGGCCCGGTACTGGCCCATCGCGCGCTGGAAGCGGGACTTCTGGAAGCTGGTCGCGGCTGCGGGCAGCGGCGCGGGACGACCTGCCACGGAGAGGCTGGGAGGAGCGGGGGCCGTCGAGGATGCCAGGACGGCCCCGCTGCGATCGTCGAGAATCAGGATTCGCTCCCCTCCGCGAATAGTGGCCGTTATCAGTGCCCGCATGACCGCGAGGACGGATGGTGAGCCACCATCCGTGAGCACCTCAAGCAGCGACGGTTTGGCACGGGGGGGGCTGACTTGCTGTGTCGCGGGCTGCGTGCTCAGCGCCATGAGCTTGCAACCAGAGATGCCGAGGACGAGAGCGACGACCAAGGCCGCGAGGCGGGCGGGCGCCGCGACCCCGAAGGTATTCATACTGGTGCCTTTCCGAGCAGGTGCGCCCGCACCGCCGTCTCCATCGCCAGCTGCTGGCCTGCCGGGCAGGTCTTCAGCACCTGCCGCCTGACCTGGCCGAGGTAGGCGTCGATCAGGCGGTCTCGTTCGGCCGCGTCTCGTTCCGCCACGCCGCGGGCGGCCTGGGCCGACCGGTGCGCCGCGCGCGCCCACCGGCGCGCCCGCCAGGCCTGCGGCGACTCGGCGGCCCGCAGCGCGCGGTAACCAAGGAAGAGGAAGCCCGCGGTGGCCGCCGTGAACAGGCATGCCCCGGCGACCGCCGGCACCAGGCCGCCAGTTCCCACAGTCGTCAGGTACGAGAAGCGAAGGACCCCGAGCACGGTGACGAAGGCTGCGAGCAGGACGCACAGCACGCGCCAGGCGCCCTGATGACGGTCCCGGTAGAAGTCGAGGGCCACTTCGCCCCCGGCCAGGACCGCGAGGAACAGGCCGGCCCACACCAGGGTGGCGTCCTGGCTGCCATCGAGTGCCTGGGCGGCGAAGTAGCACGCCAGGCCATCCAGCACCACTGTCACCAGCGCGAAGACCACCTGCCGGGGCAGCGACGCCCGGCGCCGGGGGCGCTCGGCCTGGATTGTCCGGTGCGCGACCTTCGCCCCTTCGGCTGTAGCCGCGGACAGCTCCGCGATCTTCTCGCTGCGGTCGGCGACGTCGGTGGCCTGCCGAGCCCTCAGGCACTGGTCCTCCACCGCCTCGTTCGACTCGTTGACATCGCGGATCAGGTCCGCCACATCCGTCGGCCGCTCCAGGCGATGAACCGGCCCGTCCGACGGCGGGGATGGTCCGGCCGCCCGAACCTCTGGCTCCTCGGCCGGCAAGTGCAAGGTAGTCATGGTCGACCTCCTCCGGGTCACCGGCGCCGCGCGGCGTCGGCACCTCAAGCATCTCATAGGA
>DAIRVB010000046.1:3904-13440 GCA_036803065.1 Streptosporangiaceae bacterium | reverse complement strand
AGGCCCGGTGGTGCGTCACATCAGGACGTAACCCCACCGACCGGGAGCCGCGCCATGCCTGTCACGCTGACGCCCGCCTACCGCGCGCTGGCCATGGGCAGCGCTGCCGCCGCCGTCCTGATCGGGGTGTTCGCGCTGGGCATCGGAGCGGGCCACAACGCGGCTCTGCCGTCCGCCGGGCCGCACTCACCCGGCACGAACGCCGGTGCGCTGCTCACCTCGTCGACCGGATCAGCGAGGATCACCGTCACCGGGACCGGCACTGTCAACGGCACGCCCAGTCAGCTGGTCCTGTCCATAGGTGTCCAGGTCAATGCCGCGTCGGTCGGGTCCGCGCTGACGGAAGCCAACCAGGCAGTGAGCCGGGTCACCGCGGCACTGAAGGCGGGTGGCGTCGCCGCGCCCGACATCCAGACCTCTGACCTGTACATCCAGCCCAGCTTCCGGGGCGGCTCACAGACTCCCGATGGCTACGGGGTCAGCGAGTCGCTCAACGCCACCCTGCGCCGTCTCAGCGTTGCGGGCGCCGAGATCGACGACGCCGTGCGGGCGGGCGGCAACGCCGCCACCGTCGACGGCATCTCGCTGAATCTCACCGACACCAGCAGCCTGCTGGCACGCGCCCGGGCGGCGGCGGTGGCCGACGCCAGGGTCAAGGCGGCTCAGTACGCGAGCGCCCTCGGCCAGCCCCTCGGGCCCGTCGTGAGCATCACCGACCAGGCTCCCTCGCCTCCCTTCCCCCTGTCTGCGGCCGGCTCGGCCGCGGCGCCGCGCGCTTCCTCCTCCGTGCCGATCTCGCCAGGCACCCAGCAGCTCAGCGTCTCGGTCACCGTCGTGTACGCGATGCCCTGACCCAGGGCCCCCACCGCGACAGCACCGAACGCCCCGCGGCGGGCGCGTGGCTGGCCGAGGCCGGCTGGGCCGGACGGCCCGGGCCGTCCGGCCCGGGCCGGAAAGACGGGGAGAAAGCCTGCCCGGGACGGGGATTCCGGCTCTGGGGCACACCCATCAAATGACAGAGAGTGAGTACATAAGCACCGAACGTTCAAGGAGGAAGGCGAACATCATGACAGCCCAGGCCACCACCCCCCGCAGCACCACCGCCACCGTGCTGCGCGCATGGATCATCGCTGGCCTCGGCGCCCTCATCCTGCTGGTGGTGTTCATGCTCCACGCCTCGCCGGCCTCGGCCAGCCAGGCCGCGGCCGCAGCCCGGCCCTGCGCCACCTCAGCCGTCCCGTGCCACAAATGCTCACACTGCCAGAAGTGCGTGAAGTGCGTGAAGTGCACGAAGGGCCACGCTGCCACCGTCCCTTGCCAGCATGCGGTGTGACCTTAGCCGCCGGCAGGCACCCGGCCCGGACCCGCGAGGGGGCCGGGCCGTTTCCATGACCGGGGGAGCGGATCGTGGCATCAGCCAGTGCGTTAGCGGGCGCGGATGGCGATCACTGTCCAGGCACCGAGGTGGATGCGGTCGCCGTCGTGTAGCGGCACCCGCACCCCGGCGGCGATTTCGCTGCCGTTGACCAGGGTGCCGTTCTCGGACCCCGGATCGAGGACGGCCCAGTTGCCATCTGCCTCCGCGATGAGCACCGCGTGCAGCCGGGAGACCCCAGGGTCAGTGGGCGGACCAGTCAGATCGATCTCGGGCTCCAGGCCGCGCGACGCGCTGCGCCGCCCCACGCGCATCTCCGGACCGGTCAGCCGGAACCGGCGCTCCGGGCAGTAGCCGGGAAACTGGAGGCCGGCCGCGTCCGGGCCGCCCGCCGCCAGCATGCTCTCGTAGTACGCATGATCGCTGGCTACCACCGCCGTCCACGCCGACGGGCCGTCCGGAGCGGCCGGGCCGTCCAGCCCGGCCGGGGCGCCGGACGCCGGCCGGCTGCCGGACGTGTGGGGGGCGGCATCGGGCGGCACAGATGCCAGGCCCCCGGCCGTCGTGGCCTGGTCACCGGCCGCTGCCGGCCGCGCTGACGCGGAGGTACCCGGAGCCTGGCCGGAATCGAAATCGAACCCGCAGGACTCGCAGAAGCGGCCTGACCTGGCGGTCCCGCACAGCGGGCAGGGCCCGGCGGACGCCGCGGGCGGCGGCGATGATGGCGGTGCCCCCCCTGGCGTCACTGCCGGGCTGGCTGATGCGCCGATCCGCACCCCGCAGACGTCGCAGAAATCACTGCTTGCCGAGTCGTGACCGGCTGGGCAGGTCGGCATCTCGTTCTCCGCCCTCTCTGGGCCAGTTGATCCCTGTGTGCCTGCTCCGCCAGCTACTTCTTTGTCCTGACGGTCTTGCTGGACCTGGTGTCGAGCGCCATTTCGTCCACGTCCGCGACCTTCTTCTTCAGCCGCACGGTCCCGGTCGCCGCATCGACCACGTCGACCACCTTGGCCAGCAACTTGGCCGTGTCCTCATTACCGGACTGCTGGGCGAGCGCTACCGCCCGGCCAAGCTTGGCCGTCGCAGTATCCTCGTCGCCCTGCTTGCGAGCCTCCAGCCCCTCCTGGATCACCTGGGCCAGCTCGGCCTGGCCGGTGTAATGGGCAACCTGCTGGTTGATCCGGGTAGACAGGCCCTCGTCATCGGTCCAGATCGCCCGCACCAGCCCCTGACCCAGGATCTCCGGCCCGGACGGCGAGGTGGTGACCAGGCTCACCCGGGCGGCCAGCATCTCCTGCCCGACGGCTCCCGGGGTGACTTGCACGCAGACGTGGTAGTCGCGGCTTTCCTCATTGCCCCACGCGCCGGTCGGGTAGTCGCCCGCCTGCGGGCCCGACTGGGTGCGCCGGCCCGTCAGGTCCTCGACGGCCGGCGCCACCTGCTTGACGAACTGGACGGACGCGTGCTGCGGCGTCCAGACGCGCAACGCGACATCGGCGACCTGCTTGCCCATCGCGGTGGCCATCATGGCCGAGAAATCGGCTGCGAGGCCGGCCGGGTCGGGCACGATGTCCACGGTGCCAAGCAGGGCGGTGGAGATCCGGCGGAGTTCTGCCACCTCCCAGTCGGTGCCAACGCCTCGGCAGTCGCAGCTGAACACGCCTTCGCACCGGCTGATCGCGGTGCCCAGCTGCTCCGGCCGCTCGTGCTGGTTCTTGCCGTCGGTCAGCAGGATGGCGTGCCGCAGACCGGCCGGGTGGGACATGAACATCTCGTGTGCGAGGCTCAGCCACTTCCCGATCGCGGTCCCGCCGCCGGGGAGCAGGCCCGCGACCGCACGCTTGGCCAGCCCCCTGGACTCCGGGCCAGCCACGGCCAGGGTGCCATTGGCGGGGAATACCGGTACCGCCTGTTCGGTGCCCGCGATCACCGCGAACGCCACGCCATCCCGGATCACGTCCACCGCCGCCGCGGTGGCCGCCCGGGCCTCGGCGATCTTGGTCCGCGGGGTGCTCATCGAGCCGGAGCAGTCGATGATGATGATCTCCGCGCTGGCCGGGCCGGCGGCGGGTGCCGCCGCAGCGCCTGAGGTCGTCACCGTGACTACGGCGTTGATGTCGCGGCCACCTTCCGGGAGGTATTCGTTCTGGTAGATGTCCACCGTGAAGTCGGGCTG
Source organism: Streptosporangiaceae bacterium (assembly GCA_036803065.1). Lineage (GTDB taxonomy): Bacteria > Actinomycetota > Actinomycetes > Streptosporangiales > Streptosporangiaceae > JAWWPY01. The sequence goes on along the minus strand of DAIRVB010000046.1, from coordinate 9,889 downwards.
GCTCATCAGGGCGTTCTCCTCGGCATGGGATCAGGTGAGGCTGGCGCGCTACCGCGGTCCGGGGGAGCGGGCCGGGCGGGCGGATAGGGGGCCAGGACCGCGGTGACGTTGTCGGCTCCGCCGGCGTCGATCGCGAAGCTGGCGAGCGCGCGGGCCGCGCCCAGCGGGTCGGTCAGCGCCGCCGGCAGCGCCAGCCCGGCCAGCCCGGCCGCGTCGGGCTGGTAGTTCCACAGCCCGTCCGAGCAGAGCAGCAGAGCACCAGGACCGGGCGGCTCGAATCGCAGCACGTGTGGTGCTGGATCGCTGAGGTCCGCGCCGATCCACCGGGTCACCACGTGGGCCTGGTTTGAGGCGAGCGCGTCGGCTTCCGGGAGCCCGGCCGCGACCAGCTCCTCGACGACTGAATCATCCCTGGTGAGCTGCTCCGGAGCTGAGCCGTCCCCGGCCGCCAGCCAGTAGGCGCGGCTGTCACCCAGCCAGCAGATCGTCGCGGCCTCGCTGGTCAGCACCGCGGACACGAAGGTCGCAGCGGGCGGGTCCTCCGGCGGCCCGGCCAGCCCGGTTACCGCCGCCACGGCGGCCCGGACCGCCTCGGGCGACGCCGTGAGCGGATCTTCGCCGGTGCGCGCCGCCGTGAGCAGGACCCGCGCCGCTGCCTGCACCGCCACCAGCGACGCCTCGTCGGGCCGGGCGGAGGAGGAAACGCCGTCGCATACCACGGCGACCAGCACCGGGCCGGCTTCGGTGCTGGCGGTAGCGAGTGCCATGGCGTCCTCGTTGCGGTGATGACGCAGCCCGCGGTCGGTCACGCCCGCCAGCAGCCCGAGATCGAGCTCGATGTGATCACGGCCTGCTGGCACCTTGCGGCCGCAGGATTCGCAGTAGCCGTCCGCGGCGACGCGCGATGACGTGCAGAACGAACACCCCGCGGGGCCCGTGCTTTCGCCGTCGCTGACCAGGATCGGGGCCAGTTCCGCGCCGCAGGCCTCGCAGAAGCTGTCGGCTGCGACGACCGGCTCGCCGCAGGCAGCGCACCGCCCGGGTGCTGGTGCTGTGGTGTCTGTGTCTGCTGTCACAGCCAGGTCCTCGGGCGGACGTCGTTGGCCCGGTCGACCAGCTCGATGCGGTGTGCCTCGTCAGGCGCCAGCCTGGCCAGCGACCGGTAACTTCGCTCTAGCCCCAAGCGCAGCGCGCGCTCCGCGGGCTCGCAGCCGACCAGCGGTCCGGTACCGGCTGACTCGCCCGCGGCCACGCGATCGAGGGCGGCCCGCAGGATCTCGGCCGTGAGCTGCTGCTGCCGGGCGGCGTCCAGCGTCAGGCCGCCCAGCCGGCCAGCGGCCTCCCGCAGGTCGCGGACGCTTACCTTGGGCTGGCTGATGCAGGCCAGGTGAATCCGGATGGCCTCGATCTGCGCAGCCACGTAGTAACTGGACGACTGCGGTACCGCGGCCAGAGCCGCGACCGCCCCGGGCTGGTCATCAGCCGCCAGCCGGACCCTGGCCAGCCCGAACGCGGCGCTGACGTAGGAACGGTCGACCGTCCAGATGCGCTCGAAGTACCGGGCGGCGGCGTCCCGGTCCCCGGCGGCCTCAGCGGCGAACCCCAGCGCCAGCTGGGGCGCGAGCTCCCCGGGGAGCTCATCGTAGACCGAGTCGAAAGCGGCCTGGGCGGCCGCGGGCTGGCTCGCGGCCAGCTCCCGCAGTCCCTGGTACCAGGTGGTCCGCCAGTCGGCGGGATCCCCGCCGGCCAGGTCCGCCAGCGTGCCCGCGGCATCGTCGAGCGCGCCGCCGACGATCTGCGCCCGGGCCAGGGCCAGCTTTGTCTCCGCCGACTCGGCCACGTGCTGTGGCGTCCCCGCCTCCCCGCGGGTGGCCGCTGACAGCGCGGCGATCTGTGCCGCCGGGGCCAGCGTGCTCAAGGTGGCCAGGTGCCCGGCGGCCGGGTCGGTGCTGTCCACCTGGGGTATCGGCAGGGCAGCTGCGATCTGGGCCGCTCGCGGTGGCGTGCCCAAGGCCCCAGCCGCGTCCCCGCCAGTTCCGGCGGCCTCGGCCCCGGCGGCCTGCAATTCGGGGCTGAACAGCGCCGAGAAGGCGGGCCGCGGATAGCCGTCGCCGGCGGCGAGGATCTCCCGCAGGATCCCGGTGAGCTGCTCGGCCATGTCGGCGGCCGAGCCGAAGCGGCGGCTGGGGTCAGGGCTGGTGGCCCGGCGCAGCAGCCGGTGGAACGACTCCTGCTGGGCCAGCAGCGGCACTTTCGCCGGGTCGGGCAGGGTGTGCTGGTACGTGCTCGTGTACCCGGCGAACTCGAAGGTGAGCACCGCCAGGGCGCGGCCGATGGTGTACAGGTCGGAGGACGGGGATGGCCCCTCGGCGGCGATCTCCGGCGCCTGGTAGCCGGCTGTCCCGTAGATAGGACTGTCCTCGTCATCGATCCGCCGCACGCCGCCCATGTCGATGAGCTTGAGCATTTCCTCCGACTGGAGCACGTTGTCCGGCTTGAAGTCGCAATACACCAGCCCGCGGCTGTGCAGGTAGCCGAATGCGCGCAGCACCTCGATCGCGTAGGCGATGGCGCGGGTGACCTGTATCGACCGGCCGGCCTTCCGCTCGTCCTGCAGTATCTGCCGGAGCGAGCGGCCGCCCACGTACTCCATCACGATGTACCCAGCGGTCTCCCCGCTGCGTGAATCCTCGTGCTGGACGAAGTTGTAGATCCGGACGATGTTGGGATGGTCCACTTCGGCCAGGAACCGCCGCTCCGCCACCGCGGCCGCCATGGCGTCGGCGTCCCCGGTGTTGAGCAGGCCCTTGACGACGCGCCAGCTGTCACTGACGTTGCGGTCCTTGGCCAGGTATATCCAGCCCAGCCCGCCGTGGGCCAGGCAGCCGAGCACCTCGTACTGGCCGCCGATCAGGTCTCCTGACTGGAGCTTTGGGGTGAAGGAGAACGGGGTACCGCAGTTGCGGCAGAAGCCCTCGGTCAGCCCGGGGCGCCCCTCCCGGGCGCGGCCGACCGGATGCTCGCACCGGGGGCAGAACCGCTTGCTCTCTGCTACCTGCGGGTCGGCGAGGACCGCGCTCGCGGGATCGTGGGCGGGAACCGGCGGGATCTCCAGCAGGCCAGCCCCGAGGTTCCCGCGGGATGATGCGCTCGCGGCGGCCCGCGTGCCACGGGTGCCAGCGTGGCCGCCGGTCCCCGACGTGAACGGCAACGAACCCAGTCCCTGGCTCACGGTGACCGGGACCGGGGCCGGGACAGGTGCGGCGGCCATCCCGCACACCGTGCAGTACCCGCCGTCAATGGTGCCGCCGCAGCCCGGCTGCGTGCAGGTGGCCGCAGTTGTGGTCATCGCGGCTGCCTCCGTCCGCCGAGGGCCAGGATCGCCTGCTGGTAGTCCGCCACCGCGGCTGACGCGGCCGCCAGGTCGCACGGCGCGGTCCACAGCAGGCCGGCGGCCCGCTGATAGCGCCTGGTGAGCTCAGCGTCCTCGGCCGCCCCCAGCCGGGCCGCCTTGGCCTGGTAGGCGTCCAGCAGGCCACGCAGCTCATCGCGCCTGCGCAGCAGCACCCCGGCCACCCGCTCGGCTTCCCGGTACCGCTGCACGGCGGCGGCGGCCTCCGCCTCGATCGCGTCGAGCTCGGCTGCCAGCCGGGACCACCGCCCCGCGGACTTGAGGGCGTCCAGGGTGGCCACCCGCCCGTCCAGGCCCGCGGATTCTGCGGGCGGCGGCGGCAGGACAGCGATCTTCACGGCAGCCCGCTCCCGGGCGGCCCTGGCATCCTGGCGGGCGGCCTCTGCCGCCGCGACAGCCGCCTGCGCGGTGGCGATCCGCCGTTGCGCGTCCGCGCGCACCCGGGCCAGCTCACCGGCGCGCGCCTCAGCCGCAGCGGCCTGCGTGCGCAGCCGCTCCAGCCGGCCGGTATCGACCCGGCCTTGCTGCCACAGTGCGAGCGGATCGGTGTTGAGCACCTCCCGCATGCGGCCGAGTTCGGCCCCGGCCGCCGCGAGCGCCTCGGTCACCTCCACGTCGCTGAGCCCGGCTACCTGCTGTTCCGCGGCGCCGAGTGCCGAGCCGATCTCGGTCAGCCCGTCCGCTGTCTCGTTCCACACGCTTTCCGCCGCCGTTACCACCTCGGTCACGCCGGCGAAGACGCGCTTCATCTCCGCCACCGCTGCGGCGAGGCTGAGATCAGCCCGGCCGCGGTCGGTGAGATCGCGCCGGGCGAGTGGCGTCGGTGCGCGGGTCAGCACGACCGAGGTTCCGTTCAGCATGGTGGTTATCGCTGCGAGCTCGTTGCTGCCGAGGCGGCGGCCCGAGGCCAGCAACCCGGCGGCCCGGTCCACGACCGCGGCGTAGACGGTGAAGATGTCCCACAGGGCGGCCAGGTCGGCGGCGGCTGCATCCCAGCGCCGCTTCGACTCCCCGGCGAGGGTTGCCCCATCGAGCAGCCGCTTGCCGAAGCTGCCATCCAGATCGAGCAGGTTCGCCTGGATACCGTCGCGCTCGGCGGTCGCGGCCGCTACCGCCTCGGCTGCCTGCTCGCGGGTCATCGGCATCATCATGGCTCAGCCCCGGTACCGGGCTGGCGGGGGAGCCGGCACGGGAGTACCGACCCAGTGGGCATAACTGGCGGCCCACTGACCATTGCTGCGCAGCCGCTCCAGGACCGCGTTGACGAACCGGACGAAGTCCGGGTGCTGCTTGGAGATGGCCAGGCCGTAAGGCTCGTTGCTAAAGAGAGGGCCAACGATCCGCGTCCAGGGATCCTGGGCGGCCAGGCCGGCCAGGATCGAGTCATCGGTGGAGATGGCGGCGACCTGACCCTGCTGCAGCAGCACCAGGCAGTCGGTCCAGTACGTGACCGGGACCGGGACCGGGTGTGAGGGCGCGGCCGCGATGTTCGCGATGGAGGTGGATCCGGTCGTGGCGCAGACCTTCTGGCGGCCGAGATCGCCGATGGCCCGGACCGGCGAGCCAGCTGCCACCAGGACCCGCTGACCCGCGTCGTAATAGACCGTGGAGAAGTCGACCTGCTGGAGCCGCGCACAGTTGATCGTCATCGTGTGCGCCACGATGTCGACCGCGCCGGACTGGATGTCGGGGATCCGCTGGGCGTCCGAGATTGCCTTGTACTCGACCTTGTCGGGGTTCCCGAAGATGGCCGCCGCGACCGCGTGGACCATGTCGATGTCGAACCCCTCGATCGTGCCGGTCAGGGGGTTGAGGTAGCCGAAGTGGTAGGAGTTCTGGTCCACGCCGGCGATGAGGTAGCCGCGGGCCCGGATCCGGGCCATGAAGGAACCCGTGGTCACTTGCGGTGGCCCGGCCGGCCGCAGGCTCGCGGTGGGATCGCAGGCCGGGGCCGCCCGCGACGCCGCTGGCAGGGTCAGGCGCTGCGCCCGGAGAGCCGTCACCGTTGTGGAACCGGGCACTGCCCAGGCGGTCAGCACCAGCAGCGCCGCGGGCAGCAGCAGCCAGCGCAGCCTGAGCCAGGCCGGGGGCTTCACCGGTACTCCGTCAGCCGCTGGCTGAGACCGCGGGCGCAGCCCGCCGCCATTACCAGGGACGCCGCGATGACCCCCAGTTCCAGGCCGGTGAACGCGTCCCGGCCCGCCACCGCGTTCGTGCGGAAGACGGCCTGGTCCGCGGCTACAGCGCCGGTCAGCGAACCGTCGAGGCGCGCGAACAGGGTGCCTGAGTGGCCGGGGCCGGAGGCAATCACCAGATGCACCGCCTGGGTGTGCTTACCGTTGTTATCCAGGGACCGCACCGTCCGGTGCGCGGCGTACCAGGCGGTCGCGGCGCTCGCCGCCGCTGTCGCGGAGGCGGCGGCCGGGCTGCCGCGGGCGGCGGTGACCGCGTCCGTCAGCAGGGTGCCCGGCCCCGGGCCCAGCCGGTGCGCCGTGGCGGTGAAGTCCGCCTGGAAGGCGTCGTCGCCGCCGCCGTCGATCAGGGTGAGGCCCTCGTCGGTGCGCGCCTGCAGC
>DAIRVB010000046.1:0-3804 GCA_036803065.1 Streptosporangiaceae bacterium | reverse complement strand
CGCGCGCCACGCCCAGCGCGACGATCAGCCAGAGCAGCGACAGGGCGGCCGCCGCGGACGCCACCAGCAGGCCCGGATTGAGCACCCGGTGCGTGCGCTGGGACAGCCATCGCTGCGCGCGGTAGAGCGCCAGGCCGATCAGGGCGGCGCTGGCCACCACGACCAGGGCCAGCGGCAGGCCGGTTGCCCGCCCGCTGTCCGCGGTGAGCTGCGCGTCCGCCTGCGCGGATACGTCGCGGGCGGCCGGCAGCAACGTGCCGCGCATCAGGCTGGATGCCTCCCGCAGGTAGGCCGCTCCCAGCGGCAGGCCGAGCCGGTTGTCGGCCCGCGCGGTCTCCACCTCGCCGGCGTAGACCGGCAGGGCGGCTGAGAGCGCCGCCAGGCCCCGGGCGGCGGCTGAGTGGCCTGCTATCGCCGTGGCGGCTTCCAGGCGGGAGGCCGCCTGGGCGATGTCTGCCTGGTAGCGATGGCGGGCGGCGATCGGCTCCTGGCCGCCGGAGAGGAACGCGGTAGCCGCGGTGGCGTCCGCGTCCGACAGTGCCCGGTAGATCTGCTGGCCGTCCAGGCTGACCGGTTCACTGGTACTGACCACGTCAGCGGCCCCGGACGCGCGCTGGCTTACCACCCAGGCCGTCACCGCACCCCAGATCAGGCAGAGCACGACCAGGCCGACGAGGAGCCGCCGCAGCTTTTGTGGCGTCGTGACGGCCCGAAGCAACTCGCGGGGCGCGGGCGGGGCAGCCGTGGCATGCCGCGGCCGCGGCGGATGGCTCACCGCGGTCACGGCCGTCCCCGCTTTCCGCGTGCTAACCCGTGCGGCCAACGCGCCATGCCCCCAACTCCCTCCGCCGCTGAGCCAGTCCGTTACCCCCCGCGGTGCCCAGCGATGCGAACCCGTGTGCAGTCTGACGGGTTTTGCGATGCAGCTCATCATAAAACCGGATGATGCCCCAAACGGAACATCTCCATGAGCGCCGCCCGGTGAGCCTGCACTGCTCCCGAACTCGTCGAAACACCATCTGACCCGCAGGTTGGCAGGCACGCCAACGCCGCCCGGACCGCAGTTCAGGCGCTACTCGACGCGCAGCGCATTCCGTAGCCCCGAGCAGGCGAGGCGGTCAGAGGCTCGCTAGCTGCGATGCGTCATCGGGTGGTGAGCTGGCCAGGGATGTGCTCGTCGGGTGTGCCCCACGACCGGGCAGGTGTAGATGGCGGGATGATGGGCGCCGCGGTGGGGTTGAGGTCGTGGTGGATTACCTCGGCGGCGCGCTCGATCGTCGTGATCCCGTAGGCCATCGACGGGTTGTCCTGGGTGAGCATGACGATGCTGTAGCCGCGCCGGTGGCCGGTGAAGCAGCCGATGCTGTTGATGCGCCAGCCGCCGGGCGCCAGCGGGAGCCAGCCGTTCTTCACGTGCACGGTCAGGCCGGCCGGTCCGCCCGCCGGGACGCCCCATTGCTGGGCGGGCGTGACGTGGGCCATCAGGCTGAGCGCGAAGTTCCGCGACGGGGTGTCCAGAACTGAGTTGGCGTACATCAGGCGGGTCAGCAGGAGCCACTCGTCGTGCGCGGTGATCTGCGTCAGGCCCCAGTAGCCGCCAGGCCCGGGGCGGGTCTCGGTCATCTTGGCCAGGCTGAGGAAATACGGCAGCCACCCGTGCCTGATCTGTGCCCAGAGCGCGGACGCGGCGCGGTTGTCCGATTGGGTGATCATCTCGATGGCCAGGATTACCTCGCGCTGGGTGAGGTGCCTGTGCTGTTTCATGGCCTCGCGCAGCAGGGCGCCGAGGATTGTCGCCTTGACGACGCTGGCCGAATCGAAGTGCGTGCGGGCGTTGAGCCAGCAGCTCAGGTGCTGGCTCCGGTCGTCCACCCGCAGTCCGACCAGGGACAAGCGGCCACGCAGCGCCGAGCGGATGTCGCGGGACAGGCGGGCCGCGAGGGCCGGCCGGGCAGGCGACGCGCAGGTCACGGCGATCGATCCGGCATCGAGCCGCCCGCCCGCCGCGGGTTCCCCTCGCCCGGCGCCCGTAGCCTGGGCGGGGGAGGCGATGGCGCAAAGGATCGCCTCCGCCACAACCAGGCCGGCCGCCGAACCGCGGCGAAACGATCCCCTGCTGCCCATTACTCCCTATCCGCCCGCATTCTGCCCCCGCGGCGCAACGATTCCCTGCTGCCGATTACTCCCTATCCGCCCGTAATCTGTCCCCGTGTTCTGCTACTGAGCCCTGTGCCAGGTTCTGTCGTTACTGAATCCTGTGCCCGGATTTGTCGTTACTGAATCCTGTGCCCGGGTTTATTGCCGTCTCGAACACCGATGGGATCGAGGCTGGCGGGAACCGGCTGCATCCGGACATAGCGGGGCAGGTTGTCCGGCCTGGGGCGCCTCGCAGGGTTACGAGCCGGCTAACTGCGGTAATGGAATGACGCCAAAGTCCCGGGCGAAACGCGCGACCAATGTTAGCCGCACTGTCATAGCCACGATGACCGTTATTCGAGCGGTTAGGGAATGGTTCCGCGGGGGACCACCTATCTTCTTATTTGAGCTGACCATTCATGCGGCTCACGCGCGGGAGCTGTTCGGTCACGGTGTCCATCCGCTCACCATGGCCGGGATGAGCCCACCGGCCAAAGGGTCAGGAACAGCTGACAGATCGTCCAGCTGGTCTTCAGATCGTCCTCCTACGGTGTGCTCAGGGACACCATGGGGTGCTGGGCAGGGAAGGACAGGAATCGTGCGGGAGAGCGTGACCATCTGGTACCGGGGAGCGAGTTACCAGCTCGGGCGAGGGCAGCACTGTTACGGGATCTGGGCTGCGGGAGGGCCGCGGTCCCAGCCGTTGGAGCAGTGGCCAGAAACCCCTGAGGGCTGGTCCGCTGCGTGGTCCCGGTTCACGGCGATCGAGGCGCCAGGCACCGTTGTCCATTTCAGTCAGCGCACAGCCCCGGTCGCCAGTGCGGTCAACGCGGTGGTCCTGCTCGCCGCCGGTGTCGCCTGCGGGATCGCCGGGCTGTTCCCGGCCTATCTTTCTGGATCGAGCCTCGTCCAGCAGCCCGCCGATCTGCTGCCTCATGCGATCTACCTGGCCGCATGGACGGCCAGTGCCCTGCTCATCTGGTCCGGTGGTTCCCGCCGCCGGGTGGGGACGCTCGTCGGGCTGGGAACGAGCATTGTCACGTTCGGGTTCTTCTTCGCGGACGCCGGCGCAGTGATCGCCGGAGGCACGCATGTGCTGGGCCTGGGCCTGGTCCTCGGGCTTGTCAGCTGGCTGGCATGCACGGCCGGCTCGACGCTGGCCTTCGGGTTCCGGTCGGCCGGTGCGCCCCGCAGGCCGCACGCCCGCGCGGTGGGTCCCGTGGTGCTCTTGACGCTCGCCGTGCTCGCCGCAGTGGGCGCGGCGACCGCGTTCGCCCCATCGTGGGACAGCTATACGCTGCGGACGTCGGCTGGGCTGACGCAGTCCCTGACCGCAGGCAACAGCTTCGCGAATCCGGCCCCGGTGATCGCCGGGGACGTCGCCGTGATGGTTGCGCTCGTCGTGGTCGTTGTCACAGCCGTCCTGTGGCGCCCGGTCCGCCTGGGGGCCGCGTTGCTCGCTGGTGCGGTCATCCCGATGGCGGCCCAGGTGATCTCGGCACTCGTGCAGATCGGCGAGCCCACCTCGCCGGCCCAGTTCGGGATCTCGCCGGCTCAGGCCGCGCAGGCCGGGCTCACGATCAGCAGCGGTGTCACGCCGGCGTTCTGGATCTACTGCGCCTTCGTCGTGGCACTGGTCATGATGTGCGCGTGGATGCTGATCCCGCC
>DAIRVB010000045.1:0-13442 GCA_036803065.1 Streptosporangiaceae bacterium | reverse complement strand
AACCCGGGCCACCGAAACCCGGCGTAGTCGAGCCTGGGCCAGCGAAACCCGCTGCGGCGGAACCTGGGCCGATCTTCTCCCCAGCAGCCAGGCCAGCCCCGGCGATGGCACCCAGCCCGGGCGTGCCCAGGGGCGGGCCGTCCATCCGCGTGCCGGCCGCCGTCAGCGCCGGGGCCATCTCGGAGCCGGCTCCCGGTGCCGCGGACGACATCAGCGTGGACGGGTCCAGCGCGGCCGCCGCCGCGCCAAGCTGCTCGGCGGACGGACGACGGGACGGCTCGCGGCCCAGTGCCGCCCTCAGCAGCGGCAGCATGGGCCCGGCCACGCCGGTGAGATCCGGGCTGCCGTTCACGATCCGGTAGAAAATCGTCTCGTAGGAGCCGCTGCCGAACGGCGGACGCCCGGTGGCCGCGAAGGCGACGGTGGCGCCCCAGGCGTGCACGTCGGACGCCCGGCTGCTCTGCTGGCCCTCGATGACCTCGGGGGACAGGTAACCTGGCGTGCCCATGAACATGCCGGTCATCGTGAGCCGGGTCGAATCCAGCGCCTGCGCGATCCCGAAGTCAATGACAACCGCCTGCCCGTGCACCATCATCACGTTGCCGGGCTTGAGATCTCTGTGTACCACGCCGGCGGCGTGCACCGCGGCCAGCGCGTTGGCGAGCCCGCAGGCCAGCCGGGCGAGCGCGGCTCCCTGTACCGGGCCTTCCTCCTGCACGACCTCGTCCAGGGTGCGACCCGGAACGTACTGGGTGACGATGTAGGGCCAGTCGCCCGTCACGTCGGTGTCGATCACCTCAGCGACGAACGGGCTGCGGACCAGTCGCATCGTCTCGACCTCGCGGGCCAGGCGCCGGCGGGCGTTAGGATCACCCGCCACCGCCGGGCGCAGCACCTTGATCGCGACACTGCGGTGCTCAGCGTCGCGGGCGAGGTAGACGACACCCATCCCGCCCTCGCCGATGCGGTCGAGCAGACGGTAGGGCCCTAGCGTGGCCGGCATGCGGTCGTCGGGTGTCATGACCCCCCCAGCCTACGAACTCCCCGAGGGCTTACCGGTGCAGACGGCGCAGGACGTGGCCGGGCATTCCTGGGCGTCCCCGCCTAGCCCCCGGTGACCAGCCTGCGCAGGGCCTCTGCGGCCTGCGCATTCTGCTCCGCGTAGCTGACCAGCGCCCGGGCGAGTTCTGCCGCCCATTCCTGGATTTGCACCGGCTGGCGGGACAGCACAACCCCGCGCACCTCCCGGCAGATCTCCGCGATGGGCTCGCCCGAGCGCACGGCCAGCGACATGACCCGCTCCCCCAGCCGGACAGTGACCCTGGACACCTCACCGGGACGCCCGCGCATCCGGTCGGACATGCTCCGGTCCCGCTCGACCGTCACGACACCGGCCGGGAGCGACCCGCCGAGCGACTCGGTGAGCACCCGCGCGTATACGGCCACGTCAGCACTGTCCGCGCGGAGCGCGGCAGTAACCATCTCCAGGTCGGGACCCTCTTCTGGATTCGTCATCTCTGGCTCACCGCCCGGCGAACGTGGCTTTCCCAGGCCCATTCTCGACGAAGCTGCGCATCCCCGTGCGCTGGTCCTCGGTGGCGAACAGCCCGGCGAAGTGCAGCCGCTCGATCTCGAGCCCGGTATCGAGGTTCACTTCCAGGCCCTCGTCGATCGCCTGCTTGGCGGCCCGGAGGGCCGCAGCGGGGCCGGTGGCATACCGGCCGACCAGGTCGTAAGCCGCCTGGTAGACGTCCGCGTCCGGGACGACCTTGTCCACCAGGCCGATGGTGAGCGCTTCCTGAGCGCCGACGAACCGGCCCGTGTAGACGATGTCCTTCGCCCTGGCCGGCCCGATGAGGCGGGGCAGGCGCTGGGTCCCCCCGGCGCCGGGGATGACGCCGAGCAGGATCTCGGGCTGGCCGACCCGTGCGCCCTCACCCGCGACCCGGAAGTCGGCGCACAGCGCGAGTTCCAGGCCGCCGCCGAGCGCATACCCCGTCACGGCCGCGACCACCGGCTTGGGAATCTTCGCGACCGCGGTGAACGACTCCTGCAACCGCCGGGTGTCCGCCGCCATCTGGGTGTAGCTGGTCTCGGCCATCTCCTTGATGTCGGCGCCAGCCGCGAAGACCCTCTCCCCGCCGTAGAGGATCACGGCACGGATCGCCGGATCCTCCGCCACCTGCGCGGCGGCCGCGGCGATCTCACCCTGGACCTGGGCGTTGAGCGCGTTCATCGGCGGCCGGTCGAGCCGGATCGTGGCCACCGCCTGGTCAGACTCCACGCGGACGAACTCGCCCATGCCGCACCTCCATGCCCGGGCCACGATCCTACTGGTGTCCCGGCCGATGCACGCCGGCAGCCCAGGGCCGGGGCCAGGACCGGAAAACGCCAGGCCGGGGCCTGGTGTCGATAGCCCATGGCACCCGGGCCCGGTATGCAGTCCAGTTGGCGGCCAGCCAGCCGCTCCCGGCTACTCCCCGGCAGCCCTGGGCATCGGCACCCGCTGCGGGTCATCCAGGAATTGCTGGATCTCCGCCTCGCTGTAACGACGATGACCGCCGAGTGTCCTGATCGAGTGGAGCTTGCCCTGCTGTGCCCAGCGGGTGACGGTCTTCGGGTCTACCCGGAACAGCGCCGCCACCTCGGAGGGGGTCAGCAGCCGGTTCTCGGGACGGATATCTGGCCTCACGATGTCAGTGTCCTTTCACGTGCGGAAGAGCCTGCGCAAGTAACGGAAAGTGACACTGCTGCATCACGCGGCTCGCATAAGGCGATGCGGAATGACATTGACCCCCCCAGGGCTTTGCGGATAACACCTGACGCACCACCGCAGACGCGGCGGCTGAGCAGGCTATGTTAGCTAGACGCCATACGCGGCGCAACGGTTTACTTGCGCCACGTAACGGCTGAACGGGTGACGCGCCCGCCAGACTAGCGTCAGCGCAAGTCGCCGGTGGTCATCCCGACCGGCACCTCGGGCAGCGTGATGAGCCCCAACTCCGCGGGCGAGGCCAGCAGGCGGTGCCGCGGCATCACCCGGACCGTGTACCCGAACGGCCCGGGACGGCCGAGTTCCGCCTCGCCCGCGTACCGGGCCACTCCGTCCTCCCCGGGCGGCCCCTCAACGGTCAGCTCACTGCAGTCCGGGCCGAGGATCTCATCGTCGTCGCCGACTCTGCCGTAGACCACCTCGACGGTCACGTCGCCGGGGGTCAGCTTCCCCAGCCGGATGCTGGCCCGCACCACCAGCTTGCCGCCGGGGCCTTGATTGCCGTCGAGCGCCTCGACGTGCTCGATGGCCACCCCGCCCCAGGCCCGGGTCACCCGTCGCTTCCAGGTGGCGAGTTCCTTGGCGGCGGCGAAGGACCCGGGTGCCCCGGCGCTGCCGTCGGTGAGCGCGCGGGACGCCCGCGCCGCGGGCAGGTACAGCTCCGTCACGTAGTCGCGGACCATCCGGGAGGCCTGGACCCGCGGGCCGAGGGCACGCAAGGTGTGCCCGACCATCTCCAGCCAGCGGCGGGGCAGCCCGTCCGGGCCAGCGTCGTAGAACAGCGGCGCCACCGTCTGGCCGAGCAGGTCGTACAGGGCGGCCGACTCAAGCTCGTCCCGGCGGTCCGGGTTCGCCACGCCGTCCGCCGAGGGGATCGACCAGCCGTCGGCGCCGTCATACCACTCGTCCCACCAGCCGTCCCGGACCGACAGGTTCAGGCCGCCGTTCAGCGCGGACTTCATCCCTGACGTGCCGCACGCCTCCAGCGGGCGCAGCGGGTTGTTCAGCCACACGTCACAGCCCTGCACCAGGGCCCGCGCCATCGCCATGTCGTAGTCGGGCAGGAACACGATGCGATGCCGCACCCTCGGGTCGTCGGCGAACGCGACCATCTGCTGGATCAGCCGCTTGCCGCCGTCGTCGGCCGGATGCGCCTTCCCGGCGATGACGATCTGCACCGGCCACTCCGGATCGAGCAGCAGGGCGGTGAGCCGGTCAGGGTCGTGCAGCATCAGGGTGAGCCTCTTGTAGGAGGGAACCCGGCGCGCGAAGCCGATCGTCAGCAAATTCGGGTCGAGAACCTCGTCGGTCCAGACGAGTTCCGCGTCACTGGCCCCGCGCTGCCGCCAGGAGGCGCGCACCCGCTGCCGGACCTGCGTGACCAGCTGCGACCGGAGCGCCCGGCGGATCTCCCACAGCCGCACCGGCGCCGTGTGCGCGACGCGCTCCCAGGCGTGCCCGTCCTCCGGCAGCGTGTCCGCACCTGGCGCGGGCTCCGCTCCGGCGGTGGCCAGGTCGAGGATCTGCCTGGCCACCCAGCTCGGGGCGTGCACGCCGTTCGTGATCGACCCGATCGGCACCTCCGAGGTGTCGAAACCGGGCCACAGGCCGGCGAACATCTCCCTGCTGACCTGGCCGTGCAGCTTGCTCACGCCGTTGACCCGCTGCGCGAGCCGCATGCCCATGACAGCCATGTTGAAGACGGCCGGATCGCCCCCTGGGAATGTCTCCGCGCCTAGCGCGAGCACCCGGTCGCAGGGCAGCGCCGGGTCCGCCGCGAGGCCGCTGAAATGGTGCTCCACCAGTTCCCTGGTAAACCGGTCGATCCCCGCGGGGACGGGGGTGTGGGTGGTGAACACCGTGCCCGCCCGGCACAGCTCGATCGCCTCGTCGAAGCCGACCCCCTGGCGGGCATACTCGCGGATCCGCTCCAGGCCGAGGAAGCCGGCGTGGCCCTCGTTGGTGTGGAAGACCTCGGGCGCCGGATGCCCGGTGAGCGCGCAGAACGCGCGCACGGCCCGGACGCCGCCGATGCCGAGCAGCAGCTCCTGCCAGAGACGGTGATCGCTGCCACCGCCGTAGAGCCGGTCAGTGACCTCGCGCAGGGCCGGCTCGTTCTCCTCCACGTAGGAATCGAGCAGCAGCAGCGGAACCCTGCCCACCTGCGCGAGCCAGATCTGGGCGGCGAGCACGCGGCCCGCGTCCAGGGCCACGGTGACCCGGGTCGGCGACCCGGCGGAGTCGTGGAGCAGCGAAAGCGCGAGCCCGTTCGGGTCGTTCGACGGGTACCGCTCCATCTGCCAGCCCTCGGGGGACAGCGACTGGGTGAAGTAGCCGTGCCGGTACAGCAGGCCCACGCCGATGAGCGGCACGCCGAGGTCGCTGCCGGCCTTGAGATGGTCCCCGGCCAGGATGCCGAGGCCGCCCGAGTACTGCGGCAGCGCCTCGGTGATGCCGTACTCCGGGGAGAAGTAGGCGACCGCCGCCGGGGGCGGCCCGTCGCCCGCGGACCCGCCGGCGGCCTGGACGGCATGCGCCTGGTACCAGCGCGGCCCGGACAGGTACTCACGCAGTTCGCCGGCAGCTTCGCCGAGCCGGTGCAGGAAAGCCTGATCGCCCGCGAGAGCGGCCAGCTGGGCCGACGGCACCTCGCCGAGCAGGGCCACCGGGTCATGCCCGGACGCCTCCCACCCGGCCGGATCGATCGCGGCGAACAGCTCGCGTGTCTCGGCATGCCAGGACCAGCGAAGGTTCAGCATGAGCTCACGCAGTGGGGTGAGCGGCTCGGGCAGCGCAGTGCGCACGGTGAAGCGGCGGATGGCTCTCACGGGGAGTGACCTTAAACCGCCGTCCGTGCCCTCCGCGACCCGGGGCGGCATTCCCGCCCGCCGAGCCCAAAATCCAAGAACCAGCTACCCAACGAAAACCCGCCAGCACCTCCCCCCGGCACGCGCGCGGCCAGGCCGCTATCCCGGCCGGACTGTCAGGGCCGGATGGTCGCAGCCAGGCCGGCGGAACGTGGCGGACCCAGGATCGGTGATCCGGTACCGGTGGCCATCGCGCCAGCGGGCGGAGGCGGCGATCTCGGCCAGTTCATGCTCGGGCACGAAGCCCGGCAGTACGCGTTGCGGGCCGCGATATGAAGGCCGACGATCGCGTCGAGGTCAGCGAGAGTCGCGCTCCGGACCCTTAAATCGGGGACGTTCATGTTCCCCGGCCATAACCCGGGCAAGCTTCTGGCCAGGCCCCCCTCGCGCCGGGCTCCGGTCACTCGGTAGCGTTTGGTGGTGATCGGACGAATCCCCATCCTTGATATCGAGCCCGTCGTGGACTGCGGGCGGCGTCCAGCCAAGGCGGTCTCTGGCGAGACCTTCCCCGTCAGCGCCACCGTGTTCCGCGAGGGACACGAGATGCTCGGCGCCGGCGTGGCCCTGATCAGCCCGGATGGCCAGCGCCATCCGCTTGTCGCCATGCGCGAACTGGTACCCGGCACGGACAGGTACGGCGCGGATGTCACGGTCACCTCGGAGGGCCTCTGGCGCTTCCGGGTGGAGGCCTGGGGGGATCCGATCGCGCACTGGCGGCACGACGCCACCATCAAGATCCCGCGCGGCCAGGATGTGGAGCTCATGCTGGCCGAGGGAGCGATCCTGTTCAGCCGGGCAGCGAGATCGGTCCGCGCGATCAACGCCGGCCGGCGCCAGACGGCTGGCGCCCGCTGGGTCGACGTGGCGCGGGCCGCCGAGGTGGCCCGCGCCGCCCGCTCCGCGCTCGCGGCGGTAGCCGCGCGGCTGCGGGATCCTGCCATCCCGCCCTGGGACCGGCTGGCCGCGGCCACGGACCAGGAGATAACGGCAGTTCTGGCCCGGTATCCGTTGCGTGACCTGGTCACTCGGTCGGGCCGGTGCCCGGTGATCGTGCACCGGCAGCGGGCCCTCTACGGGGCCTGGTATGAGTTCTTCCCACGCTCCGAGGGGGTGCAGACCGACCCGATGGGCAGGCGGGAGCCGATCGGCGGGACACTGCGCAGCGCCGCCTGCCGTCTCGAGCCGATCGCGGGCCTGGGTTTCGACGTCGTCTACCTGCCGCCCGTTCATCCGATCGGCACGACCGCGCGAAAGGGACCCAACAACGGGCTGCACGCGGGCCCCGGCGACCCCGGCTCACCGTGGGCGATCGGCTCGCCCGAGGGTGGCCACGACGCGCTCCACCCGGGCCTCGGCACGATGCCGGAGTTCGACGCGTTCGTCGCCCGCACCCGGGAACTCGGCATGGAGGTCGCGCTCGACTTCGCGCTGCAGACCTCGCCTGATCATCCCTGGGTGTCCAAGCACCCGGAATGGTTCACCACGAAGGCCGACGGCAGCATCGCCCACGCGGAGAACCCGCCCAAGAAATACCAGGACATCTACCCGCTCAACTTCGACAACGACCCCGAGGGGCTCTACGCGGAGGCACTGCGGGTGCTCCGGCACTGGATGGCGCACGGGGTGCGGATCTTCCGGGTGGACAACCCGCACACCAAGCCGCTGCCGTTCTGGGAGCGACTGCTCGCCGAGGTGGCCCGCACCGACCCTGACGTGCTCTTCCTGGCCGAGGCCTTCACCCGCCCGGCCATGATGCACGCCCTCGCCAAGATCGGCTTCCACCAGTCGTACACCTACTTCACGTGGCGCAACAACGCCGCCGAGATCACCGAGTACCTGCTGGAACTGGCCGGTCCCGCGGCCGCCTACATGCGGCCCAACTTCTTCACCAACACCCCCGACATCCTGCACGAGTACCTGCAGCAGGGCGGCCCGCCCGCGTTCAAGATCCGAGCCGTGCTGGCCGCGATGCTGTCGCCGTCCTGGGGGATCTACTCCGGCTACGAACTGTGCGAGAACGCCCCTATCCGGCCGGGCAGTGAGGAATACCTCAATTCGGAGAAATACGCCTACCGGCCGCGGGACTGGGCTGAGGCGGAGATCGCGCCGCACGGCATCGCGCCGTATATCAGGCAGCTGAACGCGATCAGGAAAGCCCACCCCGCACTGCACTGGCTGCGTAATCTGCGTTTCCATCACGTCGACCAGCCGGACCTGATCTGCTTCTCCAAGCGGCTGCCCCCGGATGGGGATACCGTCCTGGTCGTCGTTAACCTTGATCCTCATCAGCCTCATGAGGCCACAGTCTGGCTTGATCTGGCCGCGCTAGGAATGGACGGCCACGCCGGGTTCGTTGTCACCGACGAACTCTCCGGCGAGTCCTACCGTTGGAGCCAGGCCAATTACGTGCGCCTCGACCCGGCGACCGAACCAGCACATATCTTCAGCGTCACACCAGAGGGCCGCGGCTGATGGCGCCCGACATATCCGCAGGAGACGCCAATGGCCACAGAGCCTGAGCCAGGCCGTCCCGGCCCGCCGGGTCTCTCGCTCCCGCCGAATGTGCCCAGCTTCGCGGCCGGCCCGGCCGAGCCCATCCCGGACTCCTTCTCCTTCGACAAGCCACGCGATCAGCAGTGGTATAAACGCGCGGTCTTCTACGAGGTCCTGGTCCGCGGCTTTCACGATTCCAACGGGGACGGCACCGGCGATCTGCGCGGCCTGACCGCCCGCCTCGACTACCTGCAGTGGCTCGGGATCGACTGCATCTGGCTGCTGCCGATCTACAATTCGCCGTTGCGTGACGGCGGATATGACATCTCCGACTTCACCTCCGTTCTCCCAGATTTCGGGCATATCGGGGATTTCGTCGAACTGGTCGACGCCGCGCACGAGCGCGGCATGCGGGTCGTCGCCGACCTCGTGATGAACCACACCAGCGACCAGCACCCCTGGTTCCAGGCGTCCCGCAGCGACCCGGAGGGCCAGTACGGTGATTTCTACGTCTGGTCCGACAGCGATGACCGGTACGCCGACGCGCGAGTCATCTTCGTGGACACCGAGCAGTCCAACTGGACCTACGACCCGGTCCGCGGCCAGTACTACTGGCACCGGTTCTTCGCCCACCAGCCCGACCTGAACTACGAGAATCCGCGGGTCCAGGACGCCATGATCGAGGTGCTGCGGTTCTGGCTCGACCTGGGCATCGACGGATTCCGGCTGGACGCCGTCCCCTACCTGTACGAGCGGGAGGGCACCAACTGCGAGAACCTGAAGGAAACCCACGAGTACCTCAAGCGGGTCCGCGCCGAGGTGGACCGGCTCTACCCCGACCGGGTGCTGCTCGCCGAGGCCAACCAGTGGCCGGCGGATGTGGTCCAGTACTTCGGTGACGCGGAGACCGGGGGCAACGAGTGCCACATGGCCTTCCATTTCCCCCTGATGCCGCGCATCTTCATGGCGGTCCGGCGCGAGCAGCGGTACCCGATCTCGGAGATCATGGCCCAGACCCCGCCGATCCCCGGCAGCTCCCAGTGGGGCATCTTCCTGCGCAACCACGACGAGCTGACGCTCGAGATGGTCACCGACGACGAGCGCGACTACATGTGGGCCGAGTACGCCAAGGACCCGCGGATGAAGGCGAACATCGGCATCCGGCGCCGGCTCGCCCCGCTGCTCGACAACGACCGCAACCAGCTGGAGCTGTTCACCGCGCTGCTGCTGTCGCTGCCCGGCTCGCCGGTGCTCTACTACGGCGACGAGATCGGGATGGGTGACAACATCTGGCTCGGTGACCGGGACGGGGTGCGCACCCCGATGCAGTGGACGCCGGACCGGAACGCGGGCTTCTCCAGTTGCGACCCGGCCCGGCTCTACCTGCCGATGCTGATGGACCCCATCTACGGCTACCAGGCGCTGAACGTCGAGGCCCAGCAGCACAACGCCGGCTCGCTGCTGCACTGGACCAAGCGGATGCTCGAGATCCGAAAGCGGCACCCAGTTTTCGGCCTGGGCGGATATGAGGAACTGAGTTCCTCCAACCCGAGCGTGCTGGCCTTCGTCCGGGCCTACGACGGGAAAGGCCACTGGCCCGACGGAATGGACATCACGGACCGCATCCTGTGTGTCAACAACCTGTCCAGATTCCCGCAGCCGGTCGAACTCGACCTGAGGCCCTTCCGGGGGGTCACCCCGGTGGAGTGCATGGGCGGGGTCATTTTCCCCCCGATCGGGGAGCTCAGCTACCTGCTGACACTGCCGGGGCACGGCTTCTACTGGTTCCAGCTCCCGGCCGCCAGGGCAGAGCACCCACGTTGACGTCCGCCGGGAAGATCACCGCACCCAACCGTGGCCGGGCCACGCATTCAGGGAATGGTGATCTTCGATGGCCTGCATGTTTGCCATGGACGGGGTAGACCGGAACCATGACATATGCGGACGGGGTAGACGGACGGGGTAGACCGGGACTATGACATTCGAGGAAACGCTGGCGGAGTGGATGCCGACGCAGCGGTGGTTCGCTGGCAAAGGCGCCAGGATCCTGGACCTGGCGATCGTGGCTGACACCGAGCTCGTGGCCGGCGATCCGGCGCTGCGGCACCTGATCATCGATGTGTCGCAGGGCAGCAGCGTCGACTCCTATCAGGTCTTCGCGGGCCTGCGGAAACACATCCCTGAGCGGCTCGACCACGCCATCATCGGCCTGGCCGACGCCGACGCCGAAACCGGCCCGCTGATCGCCTATGACGCGCTGCACGACCCGGATCTCACCCGGCTGCTGCTGAACGCCATCGCCACCGGTGAGCAGGTCGGGCAGATGCGCTTCGCCAGCGAGCCCGGCGCGACCATCGACACCGACCTGGACAGCCTGGTGCTCACCGGCGAGCAGAGCAACACCAGCTTGATGTTCGCCGAGACCAGCATCCTCAAGATCTTCCGCCGCCTCTCCCCGGGCCCCAACCCCGACCTCGAGGTGCCGCGCGCGCTGGCCAGGCTCGGCTCACCGCATGTGGCCGAGCCACTGGGCTGGATCGAGACGCGCATGGACGGTGCGCCAACCGTCCTCGGCATCCTCTCCCGGTATCTGCGGGCCGCGGCCAACGGCTGGTCGCTCGCCGCGGCCAGCGTGCGCGACCTCTACGCGGGCGAGGGCGTGCACGCGGCGGACGCCGGCGGGGATCTCGCCGGTGAGGCGCACCGGCTCGGCGTGGCGACCGCGGAGGTGCACCGGGACCTGGCGGAGGCATTCGGCACCGACGAACTCCCCGCGGGCGCGGCCAACGACCTGGCCAGGCAGATGTTCCACCGGCTGGAGGTGGTGCTGGCCGCCGTCCCGGAACTCGTCAGGCATGCGGACCTGATCGGTTCCGCCTTCTCCGACCTGGCCAAGCTGAGCCAGCCGCTGCTGGTGCAGCGGGTGCACGGCGACTACCATCTTGGCCAGGTCATGCGCACTCAGACGGGGTGGGTGGTGCTGGACTTCGAAGGGGAGCCTGCTACCCCGCTGGCCCAGCGCCGGGCGCGTTCTCCCGCGCTCCGTGACGTCGCGGGCATGCTCCGCTCGTTCGACTACGCGGCCCGCCACCAGCTCCGCTCGCACGCAGACCAGGAGCGGGTGCAGGCCGCGGCGCGTGAGTGGGTGCAGCGCAACCAGGCCGCGTTCTGCTCCGGGTACGCGGAAGCTGGCGGAATCGATCCGGCCGCGCACGCGACCCTGCTGCGCGCGCTCGTCCTCGACAAGGCGGTCTATGAAGTGATGTACGAGGCCAGGAACCGGCCCGACTGGCTGCCCATCCCGCTCGGCTCGATCGCCGACTGCTGAGATGGCCAGCAACCCGGAACAGGCCGCGCAGGTCAGCCTGGGAGAGATCGACCGGATCGTGGCCGGAACCCACCACGACCCGCATTCCGTGCTGGGCGCCCACCCGGGCCCGGACGGCGGCGTGATCGTGCGGGCGCTGCGCCCGCTGGCCAAGAGTGTCGCGGTAGTCCTGCCCGACGGGACACGCTTCCCCATGGACCACGTCCACGAGGGCGTCTTCGCCGTCGTGCTGCCGGTGGGTGAGGTGCCGGACTACCGGCTCGCCGTCAGCTATCCCGGCCCGGGCGGCGGGGCGGCGCTGCCTGAGACACTCGTCGATGACCCCTACCGGCACCTTCCCACGCTTGGCGAGGTGGATCTGTACCTGATCGGCGAGGGCAGGCACGAGCAGCTCTGGCAGGTCCTCGGGGCGCATGTGCACCGGCCGGGCCAGGCCGGCGAGCCGGCCGCGGCGGGTTTCGAGCCACTGGTCGGCACGTCCTTCGCGGTCTGGGCGCCCAACGCCCGCGGGGTGCGGCTGATCGGGGATTTCAACCACTGGGACGGCCGCGGGCACCCGATGCGCTCGCTCGGCGGGGCCGGGGTCTGGGAGATCTACGTGCCCGGGGCCGGTGAGGGCGCCAGGTACAAGTTCGACGTCTGCGCGCCGGACGGGCAGTGGCGGCGCAAGGCCGACCCCATGGCCAACCTGGCCGAGCGGCCGCCGGCGACCGCGTCCGTCGTGTACAGCTCGGCGCATGCGTGGGGCGACGGGGACTGGCTGGCGGCGCGCGGGCAGGGCGAGCGGGTCCGCGAGCCGGTCAGCATCTACGAGGTGCACCTCGGATCCTGGCGCCCGGGCCTGTCCTACGTTGAACTCGCCGACGAACTGACCGACTACGTGGCCGGGCTGGGCTTCACCCACGTGGAGTTCCTGCCGGTCGCCGAGCATCCGTTCGGCGGCTCCTGGGGCTACCAGGTGACCTCGTATTACGCGCCGACGTCACGGTTCGGGACGCCGGATGAGTTCCGTCACCTGGTGGACCGGCTGCACCAGGCGGGCATCGGCGTCATCCTCGACTGGGTGCCAGCGCATTTCCCGCGCGACGACTGGGCACTGGCGCGCTTTGATGGCACCCCGCTGTACGAGCACCCGGACCCGCAGCGCGGCGAGCACCCGGACTGGGGCACCTACATCTTCAACTACGGACGCTCCGAGGTGCGCAACTTCCTCGTCGCCAACGCGCTGTACTGGCTGGAGGAGTTCCACGTGGACGGGCTCCGGGTGGACGCGGTCGCCTCCATGCTCTACCTGGACTACTCGCGGAAAGATGGCGAATGGACGCCGAACCAGTTCGGCGGCCGGGAGAACACCGATGCCGTGTCCTTCCTCCAGGAGGTGAACGCCACCTGCTACCGGCGGGTCCCCGGGGTCATGATGATCGCCGAGGAGTCCACCGCGTGGCCCGGGGTGACCCGCCCCGTGCACCTGGGCGGGCTCGGGTTCGGCTTCAAGTGGAACCTGGGCTGGATGCACGACACCCTGACCTACTTCTCGCACGACCCGATGTTCCGCTATTACCACCACAACGAAATCACCTTCTCGCTGATGTACGCCTTCAGCGAGAACTTCATCCTGCCGCTCTCGCACGACGAGGTCGTACACGGCAAGGGGTCGCTGCTCGGCAGGATGCCCGGTGACGACTGGCGGCGTTTCGCCGGGCTGCGCGCATTGCTGGCCTACATGTGGGCGCACCCGGGCAAGCAGTTGCTGTTCATGGGCTCCGAGTTCGGCCAGGGCACCGAGTGGTCACAGGAGAACGGCCTCGACTGGTGGACGCTGGACGACGAATACCACTCCGGGACGCAACAGCTGGTCCGCGACCTCAATCACGCTTACCAGGGCACGCCAGCGCTCTGGGCGCTCGATTACTCGCCGGAGGGGTTCAGCTGGATCGATGCGAACGACGCCACCGGGAACGTTCTGTCCTTCCTGCGTTTT
>DAIRVB010000044.1:11235-13495 GCA_036803065.1 Streptosporangiaceae bacterium | reverse complement strand
CCCGTTCGGGCACTCGCCGATTCTTGACTGTATGATCAGTCAGCCCGCAATGACGCCCGCCCCGCTTGACCCGGCTGCCCTGGCGGACCCCTGCGCCCGTTCGGGGAGAGCCGGATGCTGCCCCGGGCCGCCTACGTCGATCCGGCGGTGTTCGAATGGGAGCAGCGGCACTTCTTCGGCGGCGACTGGCTCTGCGTCGGCCGCAGCTCCCAGGTTCCCGCCGCGGGCGACCTGCGCGCGGAACCGGTCGGCGCCGGGAGCGTCCTGCTCGCCCGCGGCGAGGACGGCGCGCTGCGCGCGTTCGCGAATACCTGCCGGCACCGCGGCCACGAACTCCTGCCCGGTGGGTCGGCCAGCCAGCGAAGCGTGATCATCTGCCCCTACCACTCATGGACCTACAGCCTCAACGGAAATCTCCGGGCCGCTGCCGGCTTCAAGAACCGGCCGGGTTTCCAGGCTGATCGCTGGGGCCTGGTGGAGTTGCCGGAGCTGTGCAAGGTCAGCCCGCCGAAGAGTGGTGAGAACTACTCGGCCCCCGGCACGTGGGTCGGCGGCTGGATGGACCTGCGTGACGGCATGGCGACGATGTCGCTCGACGGCAGCAGCCATGGAGTTTCGTTGCGTAATCTGGACGCGCGCGGGCTGCGGACCGTTATCTATGTGAACGTCTTCCCCAACATCCTGGTCAGCTTGCACCCCGACTAGGTGATGACGCACCGGCTCACCCCGCTGGCGGCGGACCGCACCCGGGTGGAGTGCACCTGGGCCTTCGCGCCGGAATCCATGGCCGCGCCGGGCTTCGACCCCGGCTACGCGGTCGAGTTCTGGGACATCACCAACCAGCAGGACTGGCGGGCGTGCGAGTCCGTGCAGCGGGGCCTGTCCTCGCCGCACGCGGCGCCGGGCCCGCTGTCCGCCGAGGAGGACGCGGTCTACCAGGTCGTCACCATGATCGCCCGCGGTTACCAGGGCCAGCCCGTCTGGAACACCGGCGCCGCGGCCCCCGTCAGCTGACCTGGGCGAAAGCCGAGTCACAGTCCGCATTCGGTGGCCCAGGTGGCGTTAACGGTCCGAAGCGGCGGTAGCAGTCTGCGTGGTCCCGGTCCGTGACATGCCCAATGGCCGCCGTGACCTGCTGCGCTTTCGCTGCGATCAGGGGGTCAGGGTCGCTGGCCAGGCGCTCGGCCAGACCCCTGGCCACCGCGGCGGGCTTGACCTCGGCCACGTCGAGAAGGGCCTGTGCTACGGCATGCCGGTCGTGCAGGTCGGCGCTGGCGGCCAGCGATTCGAAGATCACATACGCGTCGCGCCGGTGCAGGACCAGTTCCTGAACTGCGGCCATGGCCGGCGCCCAGACGAACCAGTCCTCCACGCTGGGCGAGGCCAGCCTGCCCAGCAGGTCGACGGGGACGTCACGTGGTGCCACCGTGGCCCAGTCCCGGAGAAGGTTCGCCGCGCAGGAGCGTGCCAGGTACGCGGGATGGGTGGCGAGCGTCTCGACCATCTCGATCGATACCAGCGCGGGGTCCAGCCTCGACGCCGCTTCGAGGAGCGAAGCTGCGGCGAGCTTGCGGGCGTGATCATCGGACTCCATGATCTCGCCGTGCAATTCGCGGACGATCCGTCGGCGCTGGTCTGCGGCCCGGTCGCGGAGCAGCTGGTAGATCCGCCTGCGCGCCTCGTCGTGGTCGTCGGGCCGCAAGCCGGCGACGAGAGCGTTCGCGTCAACGGCCGGCTCAGCGGCGACGGGATGCGGTGCCGCTGGCGGGCTCGACGGCCTGGGCACGACCCCCCACTGCCGGAGTTGGCTCAGTATGACGTCGGCCGCCACCGCCGGCGCGGCCACGTCCAGGCAGTCGTAGGTCGGGTTGATGTCGCTCGGCAGCAGCACGTCTGGCGACCTCAGGACCTGGCAGCGGTCCCGCAGGTGAGGGCGGGCGCAGGCCAGATGGATCTCGTCGACGATGCTGGCCCGGGGGTACTTCGTGCCGTCGCTGAGCTCATAGTCAGCTGTGCACAGCGCCACGAAGGCGGATGACGCGTCAAGATAACGCTCGGTACTGGCCTCCGCATCACCGCGGATACCGGGCAGCGGCGGCTCGTCGCGCACGATGATGGTGCACAGGCCATGACCGGTCAGCACATCACGAACTGGCCACGCGACCGCAGACTTGAACTTCTCGGAGCAAGACAAGAAGATTGCAACCTGTCCCCGCAGCATTCGAATCACTCCTTCGCGAACAGCCTGCCAGGACACTGC
>DAIRVB010000044.1:0-11225 GCA_036803065.1 Streptosporangiaceae bacterium | reverse complement strand
ACACTGCGCTGCACGTCCTCATAAATGCCCAGGAGCGCCGCGGTCCGGCGGTGCCCCGCCCGCAGGTGGTTCAGGCGAGGGCTCCGGGGCCGCGCTTGACCATCTGATCGGCGATGATCGCCCGCTGGACTTCGCTGGTACCTTCCCAGATGCGTTCGACGCGCAGTTCGCGGTAGAAGCGTTCGGCCACGTGCCGCCGGTAGAAGACCTCGAAAGCCGCAGGGTCCTGGGCGATGCGGGAGAAGTCTCCCGCCCCGGCGGGTCCCCCGGCCGAGGCATTGCCGCCGGATGATGTGCTGCTGGAGGAATCCGCTTGCCGGTCCGGTTGGCCCGCGCCTCTTGGCCGCCCCGGACTGGTCATGAACGCAGACCGTGGCCTGGCGTCAACGTGGATCCAGTGGTCATCCGGGGGGTCCCTTCGCCGCCGTCCATTTAGCAGTACTTGGACGCAGCGGCAGCCCGCGTTACGAAACCGATTCTGACACGACGCGAGGCTGACCGCAGTTGCGTTCGGCTTGCTACTCGGTTGCCTTCGGGTGACCTGGTGCGGCGTGTACGACCCACACAGTGTGCTTGTCGTCATCGACGAGGTACCAGATCCGGGCTCCGCCCATCACCTCAATCTGCCATTGCTCAAGCTCCCGACTGTCCAGCTTCCTAGTACCGAGACTGCCGCGGAGCCGCTTGTGCCGGCTGTCCTCTGGCGGCCTGGGCTGGAAACGCATCTGCTCGTATGCGGCCCGGGTGTTGCCCGCGGCCCGCTGGCAGAGTTCGTCCCAGCCTTTCGCGGCGGCGGTCTCGCCGAACCGGACGTCCCATTCGCCCGCGACCGCGGGGGGCGCGACGCGTTCCTTCCGCTTGGGGCTCAACCCGCAGAGGCTTCCGGGACCGGGCCGTAGTCCGTGCCGTCGAGCGGCGTGCTGAGCGCCTTGCGCAGCTCAGGATCCACGTAGATCTCGGCAGTGGTGCGCCACGCGTCAATGACGGGTTCAAGGGGAGCCATACTGCCCAATTCGGCGCAGGCCTGGGCGGTTCCAGTGAACTCATTCACGAACTCGCGGACATCTTCCGGCGGCAGGAACCGCACCCACGGGAACACGGCCGGGAATGCGGCGAGCAGCACATGACTCCCCTCGGTGTTGCTCATCAGTGCGGCGAACAGGCGGGTGGTGACAATGACAGCCGCCGCGTCGGCCTCGGCACGCTCGGCGGCCTGAAGGATCAAGTCCCCGCCGTCCCGCCGCTCCAGCCGCAGGCGTCTGCGAGGACTCGCCTCAAGCTTGGCCACAGTTGCCCGAGGGTGCTGGACGAGCTGGGAGAAAGGGATCTCGGTGGTCGTCATGACCACAATGGTAAGTGAACATTTGAACTACTTCAAATGTTCGCGCTGACCTCCGTAGCCGAAGCCCGCCTCGGTAGTAGGTGTTCCGATCAGCCCGGCTATGGGTCGTTGCCGGGCGGTTCCGGGACTAAGCGGTGCCTGGCGCTGCCGATGCAAAGGGCCGGGTCGTCCATGTCGTATACGTAGCCATCCCGGTCCGGCGGCAGGCCGCGCAACGCGGCCACAGCGTCGTCGTCGAGCATGATCCATCCGTCTCCGAGATCGGTGATGAGGCCGCTGACACCCTGCCCATAGAATCCTGCCGCGCTGAGCGGGCCGCGTTCCGGATCAGCCAGCCACCGGGCTTCGGCGCGGCCGACATTTGCCGTGTAGGTACTCATCCTGTCCCTCCTCAGGGTGATGCCTCACGTTGTTGAAAGCGCAGTTCACGGCCTCGGCGTTACATCAACGGGGCAATCTGTCCCGGTGCGATGGGGACTAATGAAATTGCCCTCCCGGCCACGCCGTCGGCGGCATCGGCGGGGGATGACGCCGTTATCGCGCCGCCCGCCGCACGCTGGGCTGCGCGGGAAGCGAGGGAAACCGGCCGCCACGGCTCCCGGCCGGGTCGCAGATCAGCGGCGGTTGGGGTAGTTCCCTGAGCCGCCCCGATGAGTTTGACTGAATGTTCAGTCCAGAAACCTGATACCTTGGCCACAAGGGCGGGCGCCAGACCGGGCAGGCTGGGCGTTCAATGGCGTGAGCCTGAACGCGACAAGGATCTAGTCTGGACGCCAGATCGGGCCAGAGGCAAGTGCTCGGATCGCTGTAGTCCGCGAGGATGTGGGCATGAGGGAGCAGGCTGGGGACGGCGTCGGCACGGCCGACCAGCGTCGCGAGCAGATGCTGCGCGCGGCGCTGGAAGTGATCCAGGAGCGGGGCTTCCCAGAAACCCGGATCGCCGACGTCGCGGAGCGTGCCGGAACCAGCCCCGCGCTGGTCATCTACTACTTCAAGACCAAGGATCAGCTGCTCACGGAAGCGATCAGGTACTCCGAGGACAACTGGTACGCGGCTGGTACGCGCCGCGTGGCGGCGATCCCGACGGCGGCGGGGCGGATCGAGGAACTGGTCGCCATGAGCTGCCTTCCGGAAGCCGACGCGGAGCTCTCGACCTCGTGGGTGCTCTGGCTCGACCTGTGGGCCCAGTCGGCGCGTCATCCAGAGGTCGCCAGCGTCCGGCAGAAGTCCGACGAGCGGTGGCGGGAGACGATCTGCTCGCTGGTCGTGGCCGGCCAGGAGGCCGGCGAGTTCGGCCAGGTGGATCCCGTTGACTTCGCCGACTCGCTGGCCGCGATGATGGACGGCCTCGCCGTCCAGATCGCGCTCGACGACCCGTCGGTGGACGCGGGCCGCGCCTTCGACCTGAGCATGCGCTACGTGTCCGGGCAGCTGGGGTTCACCTGGACCCGGCAGCCGAGGTCGTTAGCGGGGGAGTGATCCGGTGCCCGGTGGACACATCCAGCTGGTCTCGCTGACCAAGCGCTTCTCGGAAGTCGCCGTGGACGCGATCGACCTGACGGTGGAAAGCGGCGAGTTCTTCTCCCTGCTCGGCTCGTCGGGCCGCGGCAAGACGACCACCCTGCGGCTGATCGCCGGCTCGAGCAGCCCACCGCCGGGCGGATCCTGCTCGACGGCGTCGACATGTCCGATGTCCCGCCGCACAAGCGCAACGTCAACACGGTGTTCCAGAATTACGCCCTGTTCCCGTTTCTCTCCGTCTTCGACAACGTGGCATTCGGCCTGCGCCACCGCGGGATCTCCAAGACAGAGATCTCCGGCCGGGTGCACGAGGCACTCGACCTGGTCAGGCTGCGCGCCTACGGGCTCACGAACTTAACTGATAACGAAAGCTCACCGGCCTGGTGTGGTTAGCCGCCGTCGGCGGCTAGGCGGTATCCGGCCCCGCGCACCGTCTGGAGTGCCTGACGGCCGAACGGGGTGTCGATCTTGCGCCGCAGGTAGCCCGCGTACACCTCGACCACGTTGAGGCCGACGCTGTCGTAGGTGTCCCACACGTGCTCGAGCAGCTGAGATTTGGACACCACCTGGCCTGCCCGGCGGATCAGGTACTCCAGCAGGGAGAACTCGCGGGCGGTCAGCGCGATCTCGGTCTGCCCGCGGCGCACCCGGTGGCTCGCCGGGTCCAGCGACAGGTCACCGGCCAGCAACTCAACGGGCCGGGGGACTGCCCCGCGGCGGAGCAGGGCGCGGAGCCTGGCGGCCAGCACGACGTAGGAGAACGGTTTGGTGAGGTAGTCGTCGGCGCCGAGGTCAAGCCCGTCAGCCTGGTCGTACTCGCCGTCCTTGGCGGACAGGATCAGGATGGGCACCCAGTTCTTCTCGGCGCGCAACTGCTGGCACACCCGGTAGCCGGAGATCTTCGGCAGCATCAGGTCGAGGACCACCGCGTCGTAGTCGCCCTCCCGGGCCGAGTGCAGCCCATCCTCGCCGTCATAGGCGATATCGACGGCGAAGCCCTCGGCTGACAGGCCCCGGCGGACGGCGGCAGCGAGCCTCCGTTCGTCCTCCACCACGAGCACCCGCACAGCCATGCCTCCCTCGTGCCCGGTGAACCCTGTGTCCCCGCCCAGTGTTACTCACAGGATGAGCACAGGAGCCATGCGGCATGATGGGCAATACCTGCCAGATCCACCGGAAGGGGACGCAGGCCGGGCTTGATCGGCCTGGTCAGTCCCCATCCGCCCCCCCGCTGACAGCTGAGTGAGGTGCGATGAATCCGCTGCTGAAAATCTCCCGCCGTGCCCGGTGGGCGGTGCCAGCCGGCGTAGTGGCCGTCACCGCCGGAGTCACCGCTGGTTCCATGATCAGCGTTGCCCAGGCCGCCCCGGAGCTGCCGGCCCGCAGCGCGGCGCAACTGCTCGCCGCGGTCGCCGGGCACTCCAGCCCGCCGCCGGCGCTGACCGGTACCGTGGTGGAGACCGCGGCGCTCGGCGTCCCCCAGCTGCCGGGCGCGGGCAACCCCAACTCCATCACCGCACTACTGGCCGGCTCGCACACCATTAAAGTCTGGTACGCCGACCCGACTCACATCAGGCTGGCTATTCCGGTGTCGATGAGCGAGACCGACGTGATCCGCAACGGGTCGACCTTGTGGCTCTGGCAGAGCCAGTCGAACACGGTGACCCGGAAGCAGCTGCCGGCCAAGGCCAGCAAGGCAGAGCCGGCCGCCCCCATCCCGGTGCAGACGCCGCTGACCCCGCAGCAGGCGGCCCAGCAGGTGCTCGCGGCCGTCGGGCCGACCACCACAGTCAGCGTGGACCCGGCTGTGACAGTGGCCGGGCAGGCTGCCTACGAGCTTGTCCTCGCGCCAAAGAGCAGCAGCTCGCTGGTCGGCAAGGTGACTGTGGCGCTGGACGGGCAGCACTCGGATGTGCCGCTCCGGGTTCAGGTGTTCGCCCGCGGGGCGAGCACGCCGGCCTTCCAGGTCGGCTACACCTTGGTCGCCTTCGTCAAGCCGGCCGCGGCCAACTTCAACTTCACCCCGCCCGCCGGAGCCAAGGTCACCACTGACCTCGCGGGGACCGCACTCGGCCAGTTCGGCCACGACGGCTCCACCCCGGTCCAGCGCTCCGCCTCGGCCCAGAAGAAGGTGCTGCGGCTGAGGGTGCGGGGTGCGAAGGTGCAGCCGGGGGCGGTGCAGTCGGTGACGATACCGCTGGTGAAGGGGCATGTGGCGAAGGCCGCGCCAGGCGAGCAGACGGTGCTCGGCAAGGACTGGCTGTCGGTGGCCGTGCTCCCGGCCAGCGCGGTGTCCGGGATCTCGGGCGCGGGCAACGCGGCGAGCGTGGCGGGCCAGGCAGCACAGGGCGCGGCCGGCGGCTCGGCGGCCGTGTCTGGCAGCGGTGAGGATGCGGCGATCCTCGCGGCCCTGCTCAGGTCGGCCACCCCGGTGCACGGTGCCTGGGGCAGCGGCAAGCTGCTGCATACTGGCCTGGTGTCGATCCTGATGACCGACAGCGGCAAGGTGCTGATCGGTGCGGTCACTCCCTCGGTCCTGTACAGCGACGCGGCTCAGGTCAAGTGAGCGATGCGGCGGCGGTCAGCACGACCGGGCTGACCAAGCGGTTCCGGGGCGGCCAGCTCGCGGTGGACGACCTGGCCATGGTGGTACCGCGCGGCTCGGTCTACGGGTTCCTGGGGCCGAACGGCTCCGGTAAGACCACCACCATCCGGATGCTGCTTGGCCTGGTGTTCCCGACCCGGGGCAGTCACCAGCTACTCGGCATACCCATGCCCAACGGATCAGCGCGGGTACTCCCGAAGGTCGGGTCACTCGTGGAAGGCCCGGCGTTCTACCCCCAGTTGTCCGGGCCTGCCAACCTGGCCCGGATCGACGCCACCGACCGGACCGCCGACCCGGGCACGGCACGGGAGCGGATTGACGCTGCCTTGGAGCGGGTTGGCCTGCTCGCCGCCAGGAAGAAGCATTACCGCGCGTACTCGCTCGGCATGAAACAGCGTCTCGCGATCGCCGCCAGCCTGCTCCAGCCGCGCGAGCTGATCATCCTGGACGAGCCCACCAACGGCCTGGACCCGCAGGGCACCCGGGAGGTGCGCGGTCTCATCCGTGAGATCGCGACCGGCGGCATCACGGTGCTCATCTCCTCGCACCTCCTGGCGGAGGTCGAGCAGATCTGCAGCCACGTCGGCGTCATGCGCACCGGCCGGCTTGTATTCCAGGGCACCCTGGACGAACTGCGGGCCCGGGGATCCACTCGCGTCGAGGTGCGCACGACGGAGGTGGAGCGGACAGCCGAGATTCTCGCCAAGCTCGGACTGGCCGACATACGCAGCGACGCTGATGGGGTCAGCGCGCAGCTAGCAGACCAGGCGCCCGAACGCATCTGCCGGGAGCTCGTCTACGCGGACATTCCGGTTGCCGGGCTGGGCACCCAGCGGCCCAATCTGGAGGAGCTGTTCGTCGGGCTCACCGGGGAGGGGTTCGATGTCGACGGCTGAGATCACGGCCGCCCCGGAGAGCGGCACAGGCATGCAGGCCAGTGCCCGGCCCGCTGCCGTCCGGTCCTGGTTGCGGCTGCTGGGCTCCGAGCTGCGCCTGGTCTTCCGGCGGCTGCGCAATCTCGCGCTGCTCGCTGTGCTGGTGGCGCTCCCGCTGCTTCTCGGCATCGCGCTGTGGGCGGCCACGCCGCACGGCGGCGGCGGGGGGCCGGACGCGTCTTTCGTGGACCAGCTCGCGGGGAACGGGGTATTCCTGTCGTTCATCGCGCTGACCATCATGATCACGCTGGTCCTGCCGCTGGTCATAGCGGTGGTGTCGGGTGACTCGATCGCGGGCGAGGCAGGCTACGGCACGCTGCGCTACCTGCTCACGGTGCCCGCCGGGCGCGGCAGGCTGCTGTCGGTCAAGTACGCCACGGTGGTGTTGTTCGGCCTGGCGTCGTGCCTGGTGGTGTCGGTGGTCTCGTTGATCGTCGGAGTGGCCTTGTTCCCGGTGGGGCCGGTGACGCTGCTGTCCGGCACCACCGTGTCACTGGCTGACGGGCTGCTCAGGCTGCTGTTCGTCACGCTGTACGTGGCCGCGGGGATGGCCGCGATCGGCGCGATCGGGCTGGCGATCTCGACGCTGACCGAGCATGCCGTCGGCGCGATCGCGGCCATCCTGATCGTGGCGGTGGCCAGTGAGGTGGCCGACAATGTGCCGCAGTTCGCGGCGGTGCACCCGTACCTGCCGACGCACTGGTGGATGTCGTTCGACTCGCTGCTCCGCTCGCCCATCGCGACCGGGGACCTGCTGCACGGGCTGCTGTCGTTCGCGGTGTACATAGTGATCTTCTGCTCGATCGCCTGGGCCCGGTTTACCTCGGCGGACGTCACCAGCTGAGCCGCCGGTATCGTGGTTGACCTGCACTGAGTCGCGGCCAGGCGGCTCACCCAGAAATCACCGAGGAGACGAATGCCTCAGCCGAGGTTGGTCAGCCACGCCTGAGACTGGTCAGGGTGGACTTCGCGCCGGCCCGCCGCCCGCCGCCCGCGCTGCGGGTCGTCGCGCCGACGGTCCTGGCCTCGGCACCCCGGTCCTGATCGCGCGGATCCTGACCATGCGGGGCCGGTGGCCCAGCGGCCGTCGATGACCATGGCGCCCACGCTCAATACGGTCCGGATGCTCCGGTTGTCGGCTTCTGCTTTCATAGTGCTCGCGGCTGAGCCGTCCTTCGTCCTCATCGACACCGCGGTGGTGGGACATCTCGGACCGCTGCCGCTGGGGGCGCTCGGCATCGGCGGGACGCTCCTGTCGCTGGTCGCGATGATCGGCGCGTTCCTCGACTACGGCACGACCGGCCGGGCGGCCCGCTGGTACGGCGCCGGGCAGCGCGACCGGGCGGTCGAGGAGGGGACCACCGCGTCGGTGCTCGCCCTGGTGCTGGGTGCGGCGGCCGTCGGCGCCGGTGAGCTGTTCGCCGGGCCACTGCTGCGGCTGCTGGCGGGCGGCCGCGGCCCGGTGGCCAGCGCCGCGGAGACGTGGTTTCGCATCGCGGTGCTCGGGGTGCCCGGAATCCTGCTGGTCCTCGCGGGCAACGGCTGGATGCGCGGCGTCCAGGACACCCGCCGCCCGGTCCGGATCGTGCTCATCGCCAACGCCCTGTCGGCGGCGGCGTCACCGATCCTCGTCTACCCGCTGGGACTCGGCCTGGCCGGGTCAGCGGTGGCCAACGTCACCGCGCAGGTCGTCGCCGGGCTGCTCTTCGTGCGGGCGGCCCACTGCGAGCGCCGCCGGTGGCGCCCGCAGTGGGCCGTCCTGCGGGGTCAGCTCTCGGTGGGCCGGGAACTCCTGCTGCGCGAGGCAGGCTTCCAGGCCGCGTTCCTCACCGCGGCGGCTGTCGCGGCCCGGATGGGCACCGCCCAGGTGGCCGCACACCAGATCGGGCTGGAGTTGTGGGAGTTCACCGCGCTCCTGCTCGACTCCTTCGCCATCGCCGCACAGTCGCTGGTCGGAGCGGCGCTGGGGAGCGGTGATGCACGCGATGCCCGCCGCACCGCCTGGCAGGTCGCTCGGTATGGACTGGGCGCTGGGATCGTGTTCAGCGTGCTGCTGGCGGCCGGCTGGTGGCTGATCCCGGCCGCGTTCACGTCCTCCGCCGAGGTGCAGCGCCAGGCCCACCTGCTATGGCCGTACTTCATCGGCCTGCAGCCGGCCGCGGGCGTTGTCTTCGCCCTGGACGGCGTGCTCATCGGGGCCGGCGATGTCGGCTTCCTGCGAACGGTGACACTCGTCGCCGCGGTCGGAGTATTCGTGCCCATCACGCTCGCCGCGCTGCACTGGCACTGGGGCATCGGCGGGGTATGGGCCGGGCTGGCCGGCTTCATCGGCGCCCGGCTGATCGGCATGCTGGCGCGCACCGCCCGTGGCCGGTGGGCCGTGACCGGGACCGGGACCGGGACCGGGACTGCGGCCGGGGCTACCTGAATCACCACAGGTTCTGCTGGGCGGCGATGGGATCGCCGGCGTACTCGTGCATCGCGTCCAGGTTGTCGTTCGCGGGATGGGACGCCGCCGCGGGACCTTCGGCGAAGGCCCGCAGCACGTTCGCGGTCGCCTTGGCGACGAACGCCCGCGCGGCGACGTCGATGCCGTACTCGCCGCCGCCGTCGATCGCCTGCACCCAGCGCATCGTGCCGCTGTTGAACACGCCCGCCCCGCTCGAGTGGGTGTAGTAGGCAGAATCGGCGAAGCTGTTGATGCCCCGGCAGGTCAGCGGGGAATGGGCGAGCACCTGGATCGGCCGCTGGACTGGTATCTCCGGGTTGACCCTGTCGTACTCGGCGCCGACCAGGCCGGGGAACCTTGTCCCCGCCGCGACGCCGGTGCCTGCGAAGATCCAGCTGTCCGGAGTGGCCACCACGTAGTCGGCGGTGGTCGGGTTGGACTCGTACAGCGTCCCGGTCAGGGAGGATTCCGGCTCCGGGGACGGCGGCTCGCGCCAGTCGGTGGTGACGAGCGCGTTGTCCTTGCCGTACATCGGGTCTTCCAGATAGCTCGTCCGGTAACAGATGACGAGCCGGTCCGGCCCCACCCCGGTGGCAGCGAGCCGGGTCCGCCGGAACATCGCGTTAGCGCCGAGGAACGCCAGGTTGACCCCGGCGTCTCGGGCGGCGGTCACAGACGCGCGCTCCGGCGGTGACCAGTACTCGTCGTGCCCGAGTGAGACGAGCGCGCTCGCCCCGTCCAGCAGGTGCGGGTCGGCTGCGATGTCCATGCTGGTCACGTACGCGAGCGGCAGGCCCATGCGCTCGGCAAGCTGGATCGCGCCGCGCTCATAGACGAGGAAGAGCGGCGCGCCGTTCTTATCGAAGGGCCGGTCGAGGCTGACCGCGAGAGACCGGTTGTCATAGTCGGCCTCGCCCCCGGGCCCGTTGTACAGGTCGTAGCCACCCCACATGTTGTACGCCTGCCAGGTCGCGGCCCCATTCTTGATCACCACCTTGCCCGCGGTGCTCGCCGACCGCACGGTCACCGGCACGTAGCGCTGCGCTCCCGAGTCCGCGTCCAGCCGGAGCAGATAGGAGCCGCCGGGCCAGTCGTCCGCCGTCACGGTCAGCGACGGCTCCCACTCCGTCTGGACCGTTCTCGTGGCGCCGATGAGGGCAGGTTCGGGCTGGCGGTGCCCGGGCACGCGGCCAGACTGCCAGACCTTGCGGGCGCCCGCCCCGCCGTACCAGCCCATCCGGAACGCCGTAACGCGGAACCCGGGCGACGTGGTCGAGACGAACAGCGGGAACGATTCCCCGGTCGTCACGCTGGCCCGGCCCGCATATCCCTCGATGTCATGCTGTGCGCCCAGATGCGTGATCGGCCAGCCCGGATCCCCGGGCAGCGCGTTCTCCAGCACCGGGGCGGCGCGGCGCGGCGTCGCCCGCGGCCGGCTCGCGGCCACCGGCCGTTGCCCGACGCCTCCCAGAAGCTTCGCGGTGGCGACCGCGGCACCGGCGATTCCCGCTGCGGCCAGGCCCAGGAAGGCACGCCGGTTAAGTGCGCTCAGCCGACTCATGCGGCCCAGCATGCCGTGGCCGGACCCTGTGCTCAACCAACACCAGGTGCAACGCTGGGCACCGTATGGCAATCCCAGCTCAGCGGCCTGTCAGGCCTTCAGCTCGTGGGGGTCGCGGGCGTCCACGCTCGCCTCCAGGGCAGACGATGCCGGTCTCGTAGCCGAGGACGACCGCCTGCACCCGGTCCCGGAGCTGGAGCTTGCTGAGGATCCGGGTCACGTGCGTCTTGACGGTGGCCTCGCTGAGCGTCAGGTGCGTCGCGATCTCCGTGTTGCTCAGCCCGCGGGCCACCAGGCCCAGCACTTCCCGCTCGCGCGGGGTCAGCGCGGACAGGTCCTGGTGCGCGGGCGGGCGGCCCTGGTCGCGCGGAGCGAACTTCTCCACCAGCCGCCGGGTGATGGACGGCGCCAGGAGGGCGTCGCCCGCGCGCACCAGGCGCACCGCGGCCACCAGGTGCTCCGGCGACACGTCCTTCAGCAGGAAGCCGCTGGCGCCGGCGGTGAGTGCCGCGTACACGTACTCGTCCAGGTCGAAGGTGGTCAGGATGATGATCCGGCAGTCCCGTCCCGGCTCGGATGCGAGGATCCGCCTGGTGGCCTCCAGCCCGTCCATGCCGGGCATCCGGATGTCCATCAGCACCACGTCTGGCCGGTGCCTGAGCGCCTCGGCGACGGCCTCGGCGCCGTCGGCGGCCTCCGCCGCGACCGGGATGCCCGCGGAGTTGAGGATCATCCGGAATCCACTGCGCACCAGGTGCTGGTCGTCGGCGATGACGACACGGGGCGGCGTGTCCGGCGCTACGGGCGGGAAC
>DAIRVB010000043.1:5366-13553 GCA_036803065.1 Streptosporangiaceae bacterium | reverse complement strand
GAAGTGTTGGTGGGGGACGGGCGGGGAGTTAGGCGACGAGTTCGGGGGCCGCTGGCTCCTCGGCCGCTGCGCGGCCGCGCAGCGGGACTTCCTTGATGAACCAGGCCAGCACGAAGGCGAGCAGCATGGCCGGCAGCGCCCACAGGAACACCCCGTGGATTGCGTATGTCACCGCGTAGAACACGTCATGCTGCAGCGGGACGGGCAGCGCCTTCACCGTGGCCGGGTTGAACTGGCCGCCGCCCGTGCTCAGGTGCACGCCGGGTGACACCGCGCTGAGCGCCTCCTGCAGCCGCCGGGCGAAGATGGCGCCGAACGCCGACACCCCGATCGACCCGCCGATCTGCTGGAAGAACAGCCGCGAGCTGCTGGCCACTCCGATGTCCCGGGGCTGCACACTGTTCTGGGCCAGCAGGGTGGTCGTCTGCATCAGGAAGCCCATGCCCAGGCCGAGCACGGCCATGAAGAGCCCGGACGTCACCCGGCTGGTATTCACGCCGAGCAGGGAAAGCAGGTACATACCGGCCGCCATGCCCGCCGTGCCGAGGATCGGCAGTGCCCGGTACCGGCCGGTGCGGGTGGTCAACTGGCCCGCGATCAGCGAGGTGATCATCACGCCCACCATCATCGGTGTGAGCAGCAGGCCGCTGATGGTCGGCGAGGCCCCTTGCACCGTCTGCTGGTAGAGGGGCAGGAAGGTGATCGCCCCGAACATCGCGAGGCCAGCCAGGAAGCTCAGCCCCGAGACCAGCGCGAAGTTGCTGTTGCGGAACACGTGCAGCGGCAGGATCGGCTCGGCCGCACGCGTCTCCACCCTGAGGAAAGCGACCAGGGCCGCCACAGCCAGCACACCCAGGCCGATGATCTGCGGTGAGCGCCACGCGTACTCCGTGCCGCCCCACGTCGAGAGCAGCACGAGCGCCGTCGTCCCCACGGCCAGAATGGCCGCGCCCAGGTAGTCCACCCGGTGCTCGATCCGGCGCTTCGGCAGCTTCAGGGTGACGGCCAGGTAGGCCAGGGCGGCGCCGCCGATCGGCAGGTTGATGTAGAAGATCCAGCGCCACGAGAAGCTGTCGGTGATGAACCCGCCGAGCAGCGGGCCGCCGATCGTGGCGAGCATCATGACGCCCATGATGTATCCCATGTACTGGCCGCGCTCCCGGGGAGACACGAGGTCCCCGATGGTCGCGATCGCGCTGACCATGAGACCACCCGCGCCCAGGCCCTGGATGGCACGGAACGTGATGAGCTCGGCCATCGACTGCGACAGGCCCGCCAGCGCGGAGCCCGCCAGGAAGATCACGATGGCGGCCATGAACAGCTTCTTGCGGCCGTACATGTCGCCGAGCTTCCCGTAGAGCGGGGTGGTGATGGTGGACGCGAGCACGTAGGCGGTCACCACCCAGGACAGGTGGGCGACTCCGCCGAGGCTGCCGACGATGCGCGGCAGCGCGGTGCCCACGATCAGCTGGTCGAGCATGGCGAGCATGATCGCCAGCAGCAGGCCGGGGAGGACGACGAGGATCTCCCGCCGGAGCCCGACGCTCGTGTCCGGCGTCTCCGCGGCCGCCCCTGGTGCGCCCGGTGCCGACGCAGCCGGTGTTCCTGCCATACTGGGCTCTCCTCGGGTTAGGCCGCCTGCCCGGCTCCCGGTCGTCGCAACTTACTTGCCGACCGGCTAGCATATCCGCAGAGGCCAGATTAGGATGCCAGCTAACCGGCCGTCAAGTAAGTTTACACGGCTGAGGCGAGGCGAGATGCACAACGGTGGACCACCCGATGCGTGACCCAGGCGAACCCGATGCGTGACCCAGGCGAGGCGGCGGCAGCACACCCTCGCGGTGACACCAGGCAGCGGATCCAGTCCGTGGCGCTGGAGCTTTTCGCGGAGCAGGGGTATGAGAAGACCTCGCTGCGGGAGATCGCCGAACGGCTCGGTGTCACCAAGGCGGCCCTGTATTACCACTTCAAATCCAAGGAAGACATCGTCAGCAGCCTGGTCGAGGACTACTTCGGCCAGATCGACGCGCTCATCGAGTGGGGCAGCGGCCAGCCGAGAACGGCCGAGGCGCGGGGCGCTGTGCTGAGCCGGTACTTCGGCATCGTCGAAGAGGCCAGCGAGGTCTTCCGGATGCTGCATCAGAACCAGGCCGCGCTCAGCAGCCTCGCGTCCGCCAAACAGCGCAGCGAGGTCTTCCGTGAACGGATGGACGGGCTGGTCGGGATACTTACCGAGCCGGACGCCCCGCTCGCCGGGCAGATCCGCGCTGGCGTAGCCCTGGCCAGCGTGAGCTTCGGCTGCACGTTCTTTGCCGAGCGCGCCCGCAAGCCGGCCGAGTTGCGGGAGATCGTGCTGGACATCGCGTTCGGGCTGGCCGACGCCAGCACCCCCGCGGAGCCTGGCGCCGCGGGGAGCGGCCAGGGCGCCCGGCCCGAGTGACACGGCCCGAGTGATAGGGCTAGGGCGCCCGGCCGGAGTGATATGGCCCGAGTGACACGGCCAGGGCGCCCGGCGCGGGTGACACGGCCCGAGTGACATCGGCCCGGCCGGGCTAACCGTTCCCGGCAGCGGCGACCCGCACCAGGGGCAGCACCCGGTAGGGCACCGGCGTCGCCAGGGCGATCATCGTCGAGGTACGCACCACGCCGGCCACACCGACGATGGCGTCGATCACCCGCTGCAGGTCAGAGTTGGTCCGGGCCACCACCCGGCACAGCATGTCCCCTGACCCGGTGATGGTGTGCACTTCGAGAACCTCCGGGATCCCCGCGAGCCGGGCCGCGACCGGGTCATGGCCGCCTACCTGACGGATCTCCAGCGTTACGAACGCGGTCACCCCATGGCCGATCGCCGCCGGGTCCACATCCGGCCCGTAGCCGGTCAGCACGCCGCGGGCGTGCAGCCGGTCGAGCCGCGCCTGCACCGTGCCCCGCGCCACGCCCAGCCGCCTGGACGCCTCGAGCATCCCCACCCGGGGCTCGGCGGCCAGCAAGTCGATGAGCCTCGCGTCAAGCTCGTCGATCACCGGCTGCCTCCCTGCGCCGAGCCTGGCCAGGATCGGCGCAGGGTGTACACATCTAGCGATCATCCGCGATAGACATCATACAAATTGACTAGCAATTTTTACAGAGGTTGCGCAGCTTTGCCAGAAGAGCCCATGCTGACCCCAAGCTCCGCAGCCAGTAAGGGAGCGCAGCCAGAAGGGAGCGCGCGATGGATGCTTTCCCGGTCACCGGAACCGACGCCGTGGTGTTCGCGGTCGGCAACGCCCGGCAAGCAGCGCACTACTACTCCACCGCGTTCGGCATGCGCTGCGTCGCGTACCGCGGGCCCGAGACCGGCTGCCGCGACGAGGCTGCCTACGTGCTGGAATCCGGCCGGGCGCGGTTCGTGCTGCGCGGGCCGGTCCGGGCCGGCACCAGCCTGGCCAAGCACGTCGCGGACCATGGTGACGGCGTGACCGACCTCGCCATCGGGGTGCCGTCGGCCGATGCGGCCTACTCGTACGCGACCTCCCACGGCGCCCGCGGCCTGTCCCGGCCGCAGATATTCGAGGACGACCAGGGCAAGGTGGTGCTCGCCAGCATCGCCACCTACGGCGAGACCAGGCACACCCTCGTGGAGCGGTCCAGCTACTCCGGCCCGTACCTGCCCGGGTACGTGGCAGCGGACCCGATCACGGCGCCACCGGCCCAGCCCTTCTTCACCGAGGTGGACCACTGCGTCGGCAATGTCGAACTCGGCCGGATGGACGACTGGGTCGGCTTTTACCACCGGGTGATGGGTTTCACCAACATGAAGGAGTTCGTCGGTGACGACATCGCCACCGAGTACTCCGCGCTGATGAGCAAGGTCGTCGCCGACGGGTCGCGCAAGGTCAAGTTCCCGATCAACGAGCCCGCCCCGGGCAAGAAGAAGTCCCAGATCGACGAGTACCTGGATTTCTACGGCGGCCCGGGCGTCCAGCACATCGCCCTGGCCTGCGACGACATCGTCGCCACGGTCCGCGCCATGCGGGCGGCCGGCGTGGAGTTCCTGGATACTCCGGACAGCTACTACGACTCGCTCGGGGAGTGGGCGGGCGAGACCCGGGTGGCGGCCAGCACACTGCGGGAACTGCGGATCCTGGCCGACCGTGACGAGGACGGCTACCTCCTGCAGATCTTCACCAAGCCGGTGCAGGACCGGCCGACCGTGTTCTTCGAGCTGATCGAGCGGCACGGCTCTGAAGGATTCGGCAAGGGCAACTTCAAGGCACTCTTCGAGGCGATCGAGCGCGAGCAGGCCCGCCGCGGCAACCTCTGAACGACACCGGCGAGGGCCGGGTCAGCTGAAAATGAGCGTGTAGCCGGCCTGGCGGAGTTCGCGGACGACCTCGTCGCAGTGCGCGGCCCCACGGGTTTCCACCTGCAGCAGCACTTCCACCTCGTCCACCCGTAGCCGCGCGGTGACCCGCTCGTGCGTCACGTCGAGGACGTTGGCCCCCAGGTCGGCCGCCTCGCGCAGCAGCGCCGCGAGCGCACCAGGACGATCGGGCATCCGGCAGCGCAGCGCCAGGTACCTGCCCGCCGCCGACAGTCCGTGCCGCAGCACCTTGGAGAGCAGCAGCGGGTCGATGTTCCCCCCAGAGAGCACGACCACCACCGGCGGCTCGAACACGCCCGGGTGCTCGAGCAGCGCCGCCACACCCGCCGCCCCGGCCGGCTCCACGAGCTGCTTGGCGCGCTCCAGGCAGAGCAGCAGCCCACGGGACAGGTTCTCCTCGGACACGGTCAGCATCACCCGGTCGGCCAGCGCGGCCAGGATCCCGAAGGCGATCTCGCCCGGACGGCCGACCGCGATGCCGTCGGCCATGGTCGGCGCGGGCGGCACCCGCACCGGATGCCCGGCGGCCAGCGACGCGGGGAACGGCGCGACCGCCTGGGCCTGCACACCCACCAGGCGGACAGCCGGATCGGCCCCCTGCACCGCCACTGCGATGCCGGCCGCGAGCCCGCCGCCGCCCACCGGGACGGCGATCGTCCGCACCTCGGGGCACTGCTCCAGGATCTCCAGGCCGACGGTGCCCTGGCCGGCCACCACATCGGGATGGTCGAACGGGTGGATGAAGACCGCGCCGCACTCGCTGGCGTACGCGAGCGCCTCGGCCAGCGCGTCGTCCACCGTCTGCCCGCGGGTGATGATGTCGGCCCCGTACGACCTGGTGGCCTCGATCTTGGGCAGCGGCGCCCCCTCCGGCATGATCACGGTTGCCTTGGCGCCGAGCAGGGCGGCGGCGAAGGCGACCCCCTGGGCGTGGTTGCCGGCGCTCGCCGCCACCACACCGCGGGCCCGCTCGGCGTCGGTGAGCCGCGAGATCCGGAGGTACGCCCCACGGGCCTTGAACGACCCGGTTCGCTGCAGGTTCTCGCACTTCAGGAAGACCGGGCCGCCGAGGCGGTCGGACAGCACGCGGGAACGCAGCAGCGGAGTGGGCGCCAGGACGCCGCGGAGCACCTCGCGTGCGGCGGCCGTGTCGTCCGGCCGGACCGGGGAGGATGCCGTGGTCATGCTGTGCAGTCTCGCACTTTGCCGTCCCGCATTTGCTATCTCACTCGCCGGACCAGTAGCGGTCGGCGGCGAACAGCAGCGCGGCGGCACCGACCAGCCCGGCGCTCAGGCCGAGCGCCGCCGGCACCACGACCACCTCCCGCGCGAAATCAAGACCCACATGCACCCGCAACGACTCCTCCAGCGGGTCGAGCAGCAACGCCCCGGCCTGGGCGAGCCCTCCCCCGACTGCGACCACCTCCAGGTCGCACAGATGTGTGGCGGAGGCGATGCCGATGCCGAGCGCCCGGCCTGCCCGGCGCATCGCGGCGAGCCCGACCGGGTGCCCTTGTGCCGCGTCATCCGCGAGATCCTTGGCGGTCGCATCCGGCTGGCCGGGCCGCCACCCTTCGGCCTGGGCCCACGCGGCCAGCGCGGGCCCGCGGGCGATCGCCTCGACGCAGCCGCGCCCGCCGCACAGGCACGGCGGCCCGTCCGGGTCGACGACCACATGGCCGATATGGCCGGCGTTGCCTGTCGCCCCGTTGATGAGCCTGCCGTCGAGCACCAGGCCGCCGCCGACGCCGGTGGAGACCACCATGCCGAGCATCGTGCGCCTGCCCCGCCCGGCGCCCCTCCAGTGCTCGCCGACCGCCACGCAGATCGCGTCGTTGTGCAGCCGGACCGGCAGGCCGGGGAACCGCTCCTGGAGCCGCTCACGGAGCGGGAACGCGCGCCAGGCCGGGATGTTCAGCGGGGAGACATTCCCGGCCGGCCACTCCATCGGGCCGCCGCAGCCGCATCCGACGCCGGCCAGGCCGTCGGGCGCCTCGACGTGAGCCTCCGCGATGGCCCGGCTGATCAGCGAGTCCAGCGTGCGCCAGAGCTGCTCGGCGTCCAGCCGCGGGGTGGGAATTTGCGCCCAGGTCAGCAGCCGCCCGTCGGGCTCGACCAGCCCTACAGCGATCTTGGTCCCGCCGATATCGATGGCCAGCGCCGGGGCCTTGGTTCCCACGCCTCATCTCCCGTCCACAGTCGATCCGGGCCGGCCTGACCTGGACAATGTGCGAACCCGGCCGGCGTACACATACTGTCGAATGGTGCAGCCAGACAACCAGACCCACCCCGCAGCCGACCCATCGCCCCGCCCAGAGATCGCCACCCTGGGAGAACTCCGCGCCAGCGGCCATGCGTTCGTGACGGTCAAAGAAGAGATACGGCAGAACCTGCTGGCCAGGATGCGGGCGGGCGAAGACCGGTTCCCCGGGATCGTCGGCTTCGGCCAGACAGTGCTCCCGCACCTGGAGCGGGCGCTCCTCGCCGGGCACGACACGATCTTGCTCGGCGAGCGGGGCCAGGGCAAGACGCGGCTCATCCGCACGCTGCCCACCCTGCTTGACGAGTGGACGCCGACGGTAGCGGGCTGCGAGATCAACGACCACCCCTATCAGCCCGCCTGCGCACGCTGCCGCCGCCTGGCCGATGAGCTGGCCGACGACCTGCCGGTGACCTGGCGGCACCGCAGCGAGCGCTACGGCGAGAAGCTGGCCACCCCGGACACCAGCGTGGGTGACCTGATCGGGGACATCGACCCGGTGAAGGTCGCGGAAGGACGGACGCTCGGCGACCCGGAAACCATCCACTTCGGGC
The DNA here is from genome assembly GCA_036803065.1 of Streptosporangiaceae bacterium. Lineage (GTDB taxonomy): Bacteria > Actinomycetota > Actinomycetes > Streptosporangiales > Streptosporangiaceae > JAWWPY01. The sequence continues at coordinate 6,373 of DAIRVB010000043.1, read as the reverse complement.
TGGTGCCGAGGACCAACCGTGGGGTCTTCTGCCTGAACGAACTTCCCGACCTGGCCGAGCGAATCCAAGTCGCGTTGCTCAATGTCCTGGAGGAACGGGACATCGGCGTACGCGGATACGCCCTTCGCCTGCCGCTCGACCTTGTGCTGGTGGCGAGCGCGAACCCGGAGGATTACACGAACCGGGGCCGCATCATCACGCCGCTGAAGGACAGGTTCGGCGCCGAGATCCGCACGCACTACCCGATGTCCCTGGAAGACGAGATCACCCTGACCAAGCAGGAGTCACTGCTCTCGTGGGGCGGCGCCGACCCGGGCGCGGCCCTGCCAGAGCACCTGATGGAGATCATCGCCCGGTTCACCAGGCTGGTGCGCTCGTCGCCCGCCGTGGACTCCCGGTCCGGCGTATCGGCCCGGTTCGCGATCGCCGCCGCCGAGTCGGTCGCGGCCTCCGCGCTGCGCCGGGCCGCCCTCGCCGGCGAAGCACAGCCGGTGGCGCGGATCTGCGACCTGCCATCCACGGTGAGCACGCTGCGCGGCAAGGTGGAATTCGAGGTCAGCGAAGAGGGCCGGGAGCAGGAAGTCCTTGAGCACCTGCTGCGCCGCGCGGTGGCCGACACCTTCCGCGCCAGGCTCGGCAATGCCGACCTGACAGGGTTGCTGGCCACCTTCGACGGTGGTGGCAGCGTCGAGTCCGGTGATCTGGTGCCCGCGGCCGACCTGCTGCAGCGGATCGGGGAAGTGCCGGGCCTGGCCAGGATCATGGGGCGGCTGGGCATGGACGGCGGCGACGAGTCGTTCGGGGATGCCGCCGCGGCACTGGAGTTCGCCCTCGAAGGGTTGTACCTGATGCGGCGGCTGTCCAAGGACGCCGTTGACGGAGGTGCCATCTACCGCACGTGAGCAGAAGGCACCGCGCCGAAGGGACGCGGCGCCGCCTGGACTGAGGAGCGACGAGCGAGGAACGACGAGGGAAGGCGGCGCGTAAAAGCGCCCCGGAGGCGCAAA
>DAIRVB010000043.1:0-5266 GCA_036803065.1 Streptosporangiaceae bacterium | reverse complement strand
ACGAGCGAGGAACGACGAGGGAAGGCGGCGCGTAAAAGCGCCCCGGAGGCGCAAAGGAAGCAGAGCGTGAGCGGTTACCGGTACGGCGAGTACCACGACGGGCCAGATCCGCTGGCCGCGCCGTACGACGCCCGCGGCGCGCTTGACGAACTCGGCGACGCGGTACTCGGTGGCGCAGACCCCGCGAACGCGCTGCGTGAGCTGCTGCGCCGGGGGATGTCCGGCCGCCGCGGCCTGGACGACACGCTCCGGCGGGTGCGTGAGCGGCAGCGGGAGGTGCGCAGCCGGGGCCGTCTCGACGGGATCCTTGACCAGGCACGCTCGCTGCTTGACATGGCCATCGGGCAGGAGCGGGCGGAACTCTTCCCCGACCCCAGCGACGAAGCCAGGCTGCGCGAGGCTGAGCTCGACTCGCTGCCGTCCGACACCGCGCAGGCGATCCGGCGGCTGGCCGACTACTCCTGGCGTTCGGCGGCGGCGAGGGACACCTTCGAGCGCCTCAAGGACCTGCTTCGCAGCGAGGTGCTGGACAGTCAGTTCCGCGGCATGAAAGAGGGCCTCGAGCGTCCCGACGCCGACGCCATGCAGCGGGTCAAGGACATGCTCGCCGACCTCAACGGGATGCTGGAGGCCGATTCCCGCGGCCAGCACACCCAGGAGGACTTCGAGCGCTTCATGGAGTCCTACCAGGACCTGTTCCCGGACAACCCGCGCAACCTGGAGGAACTGGTCGACTCGCTGGTCCGCAGGGCGTCCGCGGCGCAGCGGCTGCTCGAGTCGCTGACCGACGGCCAGCGCGAGGAACTGGCCGGGCTGATGGACCAGACGCTGCAGGACGCCGGTCTCGCCGCGGAGATGGCCCGGCTGGCGGACCTGCTGCGGGCCCGCAGGCCCGACATGGACCTTCCGGGCTGGGGCGATGACCCGATGACCGGTGACGAGCCACTCGGCCTGGGCGATGCGACCACCGCGCTCGCCGACCTGGCCGACCTGGCCGACCTGGAGGCCACGCTGCGCCAGGACTACCCGGGTGCGCGGCTGGATGACATTGACGAGAGCGCGGTACGGCGGGCCCTCGGCCGCCAGGCCGTCGATGACATGGAGGCCCTCCGGCAGACCGAGCGGGAACTGGAGCGGCAAGGGTACCTGGAGCGCACCGCGGGCCGGCTGGAGCTCACCCCGAAGGCGGTGCGCCGGCTCGGCGAGACCGCGCTGCGCCGGGTGTTCGCCGACCTTCCCGAGGGCGGCTACGGGGACCACGAGCAACGGGACGTGGGGCAGGCCGGCGAGTACACGGGGGCCACCCGCCCCTGGCAGTTCGGCGACGAGCAGGCGATTGACGCCCCGGCCACGGTCCGCAACGCGCTGCTGCGCGACCCCGGGGCGCTCCGCCAGACACCACCGGGCAAGCAACCACAGGGCAGGGTGCGGCTCTCCGCCGCCGACTTCGAGGTGGGAGAGACACAGCGGCGGGCGTCGGCCGCGGTCTGCCTGCTCATCGACTTGTCCTACTCGATGCATCTGCGCGGTACCTGGGGAGCGGCCAAGCAGACGGCGCTGGCCCTGCATGCGCTGGTGCGCAGCAGGTTCCCGCAGGATTCGATCCAGGTAATCGGCTTCTCCAACTACGCACGGGAATTGCGCGAGACCGATCTCGCGGCGCTCGGCTGGGACATGGTCCAGGGCACGAACCTGCACCATGCGCTGGTCCTGGCCGGGCGGTATCTCGACCGGCGGCCCGAGCACGACCCAGTGGTGCTGATCGTCACCGACGGCGAGCCCACCGCCCACCTCCGGCGCGACGGGCAGTCCTCGTTCGACTGGCCCCCCGCACCGGAGACGCTGGAACTCACCCTCGCCGAGGTGGACAAGATGACCCGCCGCCGCGCCGCGCTCAACATCTTCATGCTCGCCGAAGACGAGGGGCTGTCCGCCTTTGTCGACGACGTGGCCAGGCGTAACGGTGGCCGGGTGCTCCACGCGATGCCGGAACGTCTCGGTGAGTTCGTGGTCAGGGACTTCCTGCGCGCCCGCCGCCAGGGCCGACGATGAATTTTTGGGTCAAGGCCTTTCAGCGGAACCACACGCCACGTTTCTCGTAGTAGCGTGCGACAGTCAGGTCTTTCCCATTGCCGGGCCATAGGGTGGCCTGCCGCGCAGGCCCGGCATATGCATATGCGAAGGGGGAACACAGGTGAGTTCTGCCACCCAATCGGGCACGGAATCATCCGTGCGACGCACTAACACCGCCGCCAGGCGCATTGGTGCTCTTATCCTGGCAATTATCGGCCTTCTGCTGATAGCTGTCGGGATTCTCTACGTGACCACGAAGGCGGGCTCGCTGCCCAGCTTCATCCCTGGCCACATCGCCGGCTCGTCGGGACATCACCCGGTGCGTGTCGCGGGTGTCCTCGTCACAGGCGTGGTCCTGCTCGCGCTCGCCGGGTGGGCCGGCCTCAGCGGCAAGCCCGGGCGCACCTCGTCCGGCCGCCACTGACACCCCGGTGGCCTCTAGGATCGTGCCATGTCTTTCACCGACCGGCTGATCCTGTGGTTCCACATCGGTTTCGTGATCTTCGCCATTGGCCCGGTCACCATCGCGACCATGTCCACGCCGCGCTACATCCGGACCCGTAACCTGGTCGTGCTCCGCTACCTGTCCCGGATGACCAGGATCTTCGGGGCTGCGTCGCTCGGCGTGCTGCTCTTCGGGATCATCGCCGGCCAGTCCCTCCACGAAATGACCAAATCGTGGGTGACGGCGTCAATGACGCTGTTCGTGGTCGCGCTGGTCATGCTCCTGCTGATCATGCGTGACCAGCACCGGGCCATCGTTGCGTTGGAAGGGGTGGAAGTTCCGGTCGTCAGCGGCTCAGGTGGCCAGCCGGCCGCGCCGGACCCCACCGGGGCCAAGGACGATGAGCCTGGCCCTCCGGAGCCGCCCAGCCCGCCGCCCGCACAGGGCATCGCCTTGGCCACTGTGGAGCGCGGCCGGATCGCCTCCTTGGCCGGCGTGGTCAGCCTCATCTGGCTGGTGATCCTCATCCTCATGGTGTGGAACAGCCACTGACGCCGGCCCCGGTCGGCCCCGTGCTGGTCAGCCCAGGGCCTGGCGCAGGTCCTCCAGCAGGTCGTCGCACGCTTCGATACCGACCGAGAGCCGGATCAGGTCGGCCGGCACGGCCAGCGCCGAGCCTGCCGCCGAGGCGTGCGTCATCCGCCCCGGGTGCTCGATCAGCGACTCCACCCCGCCGAGCGACTCGCCGAGCGTGAACAGCGTGGTCCGCTCGCAGACCGCCAGGGCCTCCTGCTCACCCCCGCGCAGCCGGCAGGACACCATCCCGCCGAAGTCGCGCATCTGCTTGGCCGCGACATCATGGCCGGGATGAGTGGCCATCCCTGGATAGAACACCTCCGCCACCCCCGGGTGCGCGGCCAGCATGGCGGCCACCCGTGACGCGTTCTGGCAGTGCCTGTCCATCCGCACCGCCAGGGTCTTGACGCCGCGCAGCGTCAGCCACGCGTCGAACGGCCCGGCGACCGAGCCCGTGGCATTCTGCAGGAAGGCGAGCCGCTCCGCCAGCCCGCTGTCCGCCGTGACCAGCACGCCGCCCAGGACGTCGGAGTGGCCACCGAGGTACTTCGTGGTGGAGTGGACGACGGCGTCAGCGCCGAGCGCGATCGGCTGCTGCAGGTAGGGCGAGGCGAACGTGTTGTCCACCACCAGCAGTGCGCCAGCCTCGTGGGCGATCTCCGCGAGCGCGGAGATGTCCGCGATGGACAGCAGGGGGTTGGTGGGGGTCTCGGCCCAGAGCACCCTGGCGGGCTGCTCCGCGAGGGCGGCCCGGACGGCCCGGGTGTCCGACAGCCGCACGGGTGCGTAACTGATGCCCCACTCCGCCAGCACCCGGGCCAGCAGCCGGTAGGTCCCGCCGTAGGCATCGTCGGGGATGAGCACATGATCGCCGGGCCGGCAGACCGTGCGCAGCAGGCAGTCCTCGGCCGCCATCCCTGAGGCGAAGGCGAGCCCGCGCGCTCCGCCCTCCAGCGCGGCGAGGCACTCCTCAAGCGCCGCGCGGGTGGGGTTCGCGGTCCGCGAGTACTCATAACCGGCGCGCGGACTGCCCACCCGGTCCTGCTTGTAGGTGGACACCTGGTAGATGGGCGGGACCACGGCGCCGGTCAGCGGGTCAGCTTCCTGGCCCGCATGGATCGCCAGCGTCTCGAACCCGCCGCCGGGGTTCTTCGTCACGGCTGACACTCTGCCACGGCGCGGCAGCGGGCGCGGGCACCAGGACCCAGCGGGTCAGATGAATTCGATCAAGCCAGGACGCTCGCCACCTCTACGTCAGCTCAAGCAAGGGGAAGGCCCGGTGCCGGCGCGGCGGGACCAGGAAGTTCTGCCGGCGGGTCGCGGTGATGAACCGCTCCAGGCCGTTGTCGTCGGGGTTGACGTTGGAGAACTGCGCCTGCAGGTCCTGCGCCGCCTGGACGGTGCGCATCGAGGCGAAGAAGTCGGCCGTCGGCACGTAGATCAGGAACTGCAGCTTGAACTGGGCGCTGCCCGCGGGCATGTCGGCGCCTACGTTGGTCGGGAAGGTCCGGAAGGCGGGCACGTCCATGCCGTCGAGGCCCGGGCCGTCGTTGCGGACGTGCAGCGGCGTGCCGTCGGGCGCCCGGGACAACCGCTGCAGCGCCGCCTCGTGGCCGATGCGGCCCTCACCGGTGAACGTGGCGCTGAGCGTCGCGTTGCTGGGCGTGAACACGCCGGCGCTGTCCTGGGCACCGAGCATGGCGGCGTTGGTGCCCTGGAAGGCGTTGTTGACGAAGGCGGGGCCGCCGCCGTTGGTGAACTGGTCGGCGTTGCCCTCGGCCGGGAGCCCGTGCGCGGTGCCGAGCTGGTTGGAGCGGAACATGTACTGGCAGCGCTCGGTAAATGGCTCGCCACCGGCGTGCCGTGGGTCCTGGTTGGCCGTCGCGTAGAACTGGTACAGGTCCTCTATGTCGTGCGAGAAGTGGGCGATAGAGCCGTTGTCGAAGTAGCTGCCGATCGTGGCGTTGGTCAGCTTGGCCGAGGAGTTGCCGGCGAACGTGGTGATCGCGGCTGGCCCGGAGGCGTTGCTCTGCTGGTCCACGAAGCCCATGGCCATCGAGGAGTTGGGGTTGATCCGGGAGGCGAACTCGAAGCCGTAGTTGGCGGCCATCTTGCGCGGCAGCCCGATCTGCACGAACTGGATGCGCGGCGCCTGGAAGGTGAAGAGCCCGT
>DAIRVB010000042.1:0-13572 GCA_036803065.1 Streptosporangiaceae bacterium | reverse complement strand
GCGGGGCGGGGATCAAGGATCTGATGGCACGGATGGGCCACGACAGCGAGCGGGCAGCGATGATCTACCAGCATGAGGCGCGAGGCGCGGACCAGACGATCACGAGCGCCATCGACCGGCACGTCCAGGCCGAGCAGCGCGGCGACGATGAAGACGGCCAGGCGGGCGCACTGGCCCCGGTGAGCTAATTGCACGTTAATTGCACGGAAGATCAACAGGAGCCCGGAAACGATCAAGGCCCAGAGCCGGGATTCCTACCCTGGCCTGGGCCTTCATTCATTGAGCGGGTGACGAGAATCGAACTCGCACTATCAGCTTGGGAAGCTGACGTTCTACCATTGAACTACACCCGCGGGCTCGACGGCCGGTCCGGCCACGGTGCCTTCGCCACGACATCGTACCGGAACCTGTAGGTTGCGAGCGTGCTGCTCTCCGATCGAGATATCCGTGCCGAGGTCGAGTCTGGCCGGGTCCGGCTCGACCCATACTCACCCGAACTCATCCAGCCCTCCAGTATTGATGTACGGCTGGACAGGTACTTCCGGGTTTTCGAGAACCATCGGTACCCGCACATCGACCCGGCGGTGGAGCAGCCCGATCTGACCCGGCTCGTAGAGACGTCCGGCGATGAGCCCTTCGTCTTGCACCCCGGAGAGTTCGTGCTCGCCTCAACCTTCGAGGTGGTGACGCTCCCCGACGACGTGGCCGGGCGCCTGGAAGGCAAGAGCTCCCTCGGCAGGCTGGGGCTGCTGACGCATTCGACGGCAGGCTGGATCGATCCGGGTTTCTCCGGCCACGTGACGCTGGAACTGTCCAACGTGGCGACGCTGCCGATCAAGCTGTGGCCGGGCATGAAGATCGGCCAGCTCTGCCTCTTCCGGACCAGTTCGCCCGCCGAGCACCCATACGGCTCCACGGTCTACGGCTCGCGCTACCAGGACCAGCGCGGCCCGACACCATCCCGGTCCTACCTGAACTTCTACCGGGCCGACGTCTGACCGCGCCGCATTGCCGGACGGTGATGACTAGTCGCCCAGCTCGGCTATCACCGCGCGCAGCGCATCACATTCGAGTTCGAGTTCCCGCACTCGACTTGTATATTTCCTTTGAGTGTCAGGCCATCCGCTCGATGATGGTGGCGTTCGCCTGGCCGCCGCCCTCGCACATGGTCTGCAGCCCGTACCGGCCGCCGGTCCGCTCCAGCTCGTGCAGCAGCTTGGTGGCGAGGATCGCGCCGGTCGCGCCGAGCGGGTGCCCCAGCGCGATCGCCCCGCCATTGGGGTTGGTCTTCTCCAGCGACGCGCCCGTGTCCGCTGACCATGCCAGGAGCACGGGCGCGAACGCCTCGTTGACCTCGAATACGTCGATGTCATCCACCCCGAGGCGCGCCTTGACCAGCACCTGCTCGGTGGCAGGCATCGGCCCGGTCAGCATAAAGACGGGGTCAGCCCCGGTCACGGCGAGCGCGGCGATGCGGGCCCGTGGCGTGAACCCATGCCGCTCGACGGCCGCCTCGGAGGCGATCAGCAGGGCCGCGGCGCCGTCGGAAATCTGCGATGCGGTCGCCGCGGTGAGCTCCCAGCCCTCACGCAGGGGCGCGAGGCCTGCCATCTTCTCCAGCGAGGTGTCCCGGCGCGGCCCCTCGTCAGCCTTGACCCCTGCCACCGGGCTGATCTCACGTTCGAACCGTCCCTCATCGATGGCCCGGACTGCCCGCCGGTGGCTCTCCAGCGCGAACTCCTCAAGCTGCCGCCGGGTGAGGCCCCACTTCTCGCAGATCAGCTGCGCCCCCCGGAACTGCGAGATCTCCTGATCGCCGTACCGGCCGAGCCAGCCCGCCCCGAACGGCAGCGGCATGGCCTTCTCCATCGCCAGCGACACCGTGGAGCCTATCGGGACCATGCTCATGCTCTCCACGCCGGCCGCGACAACCAGGTCCTGGGTACCGGACAGGACACCCTGCGCGGCGAAATGCACGGCCTGCTGGGACGACCCGCACTGGCGGTCGATGGTCACGCCCGGGACGTTCTCCGGCAGCCCGGCCGACAGCCAGGCGTTCCTGGCGATGTCGAGGGACTGGGGACCGATCTGCGAGACGCAGCCCATGATCACGTCCTCGACCGCGGCCGGGTCGGCCCCGGTCCGGTCCATCAACTCGGTGAGCACATGTGCCGCCAGGTCGACCGGGTGCACCCCGGCCAGGCCGCCGCCCCGCCTGCCAACGGGAGTCCGGACCGCACCGACGATGTATGCCTGCGCCACGTTTGCCCTCCGGCGGGTCTGCGGGGGCGTATCGGCCCCGGCCTGGTGTAATGGCTCACTTTGAGGTTACCGCCCCGTTCCGCAAAGGCCAGGGCTCGCCAACGGCCACGGCCCGAGACGAGCGGATCGCTCCATCGAAGAGCCTATTCGACTACTATCCGTAATGGATTGACGCCTAGGTGCAGGTCAGAGGCGACTGCCGACACATGTGGCCCATACCACCGGGACTACGGACACGGGGAGACACGGGGACTGTGATGGAGACCATCGACGAAGCCTCGGGACTGGTGAGCATAGGCCAGCTCGCCCGGGCGGCCGGGGTGAGCAGCCGCACGATCCGCTACTACGAGGAACTCGGCATCCTGCCCGAACCGCACCGCACCAGCGGCGGCACCCGGAAGTACCCCCGCGAATACTGCGGCTACATCGAGACCACGCTCGCGCTGAAGGACCTCGGATTCCGGCTTGAGGAGGTCAAGCCGCTGGCCAGGCTTGCTCTCGGCCGCGCCATCAGCCCAGGCCAGCGGGCCAGGGCGACGCAACTCGTGGAGGACCGGATCCAGGCGCTCGACCGGCAGGTGGCCGTCCTGCGCAAGCTCCGCGATTCGGTCACCGGCCCTGAAGCGGTGACAACCGGGCCAGGCGCCCACGAATGGCAGGCGGAGACGTGACAGCCGAACGGCCTTATGCTCAATAACAGGAGCGATGGACGGAGGCTGCGGTTGTGACAGGAGCGATTCTGCTGGTGTTCCTCGGCGTCCTGGTGGCTTTCGGCTGGACGCGTTTCCGGCGTCGCCTGGGATTGAGCGTGACCGGGCACCATTTCGTTGTGGTAATTGTGGGTTTTTGCCTGATTGCGCTGGCCGCGTGGGCGGCTTCGCTGAGCAGCTGACCGGGCTCAGCGACTCCGCGAATCGTCCCGCAGGGGCATCTCGAACCAGACCGCCTTGCCGTCCCTGGTCGGCCGCGAGCCCCAGCGGCTCGCCAGCTGGTCGACCAGGTACAGCCCCCGCCCCCCCTCGTCCGTCTCTCCCGCGCTACGGATCCGCGGCAGCCGCAGGTCGGCGTCGAAAACCTCGACCCACACCGTTTCCGCGCCGCGCCGCAACCGGAGCGTGAACTCCTTGCTGCCTGATCCGGAGAACCCTTCGCTGAACGGGGCCGTGTCCCAGCCCTCCACCAGCACCGGGGCCACCGGCGGAGAGCCACCCGCGACCTCGAGGGCGAACTCGTGCCGGGGAGTGCGCGACGTGGCAGTGTGCAGCACCACGTTAGTGACCACCTCTGACACCAGCAGGCAGGTCAGATTGGTTTGCTCGGGATCCATGCCCCAGTCGAGGAACGTCGCCTGGGCCAGCCGCCGGGCCTCGGAGACCCTGATGGGCTCGGCCGGGAACGAGCGTTCCCACCAGGCGAGGTCCACCGCAGACGTGCGGACGACGAGGATCGCCATGTCGTCGTCGATGTCCCCGGGCACGGACTGCTCCGCCGCCTTCGCGATCGCCTCAACCTGGCCCGTGGCCACCCGGCCAACCGACTCCTTGAGCATCTCCAGCGCCTCGGCCTCGGTGTAGTGGCCGGTCCCGTCGGCCCGCTCCCTCCGGTCGGTCAGCCCGTCGGTGTACAGCACCAGCGCCGAGCCCGCGGGAAGGTGGCGGGTCTCCTCACGATAGGTGGGAGCGCCGGGCATGTTCCTGCCGCGCGCACCTAGCAGCAGGCCCTTGTGCTCGATCTCCAGTTCGCCGACCTCACCATCGGTGACGAGCAACGGTGCGTCATGACCGGCGTTGGCGAACGACAGCGTGCGCGACCAGGCGTCGTAGACGAGGTAGGTGCAGCTGACGATCGGCGGGTCGGGCGTATCGGCGCCCTTCTTCGGCGGAGCCAGGGTGCGGCACCAGTCATCGAGCTTGCGCAAGATCTCCGCGGGTGGCTTGTCGTCCTGGGCGAACGCGCGCAACGCGGCCCGCAGCTGGCCCATGATGGCGGCGGCACGGGCGCCACGCCCCTCAACATCGCCGATGACGATGCCCACCCGCCCGGCCGACAGCGGGATGATGTCGTACCAGTCGCCACCTACCTGGGTCTGGATTCCCTGCCCGTGGGTCTCCAGCGGCTTGGCCGGAACGTACCGGTGGGCCACCTCAAGCCCGTCGAGCGCCGGCAGATCCTGCGGCAGCAGGCTGGTCTGGAACGCCAGGGCAGTGCGCCGCTCCTCCTCGAACAGCAGCGCGTTGTCGATGGCGATGGCCACCCTGCTCGCGATGACACTGAGGAACTCGCGGTCATCGGCGTCGTACCGCTCCTCTTCGCGTTCGGTCAGGTTGGACGTGGCCAGGCTCATCACGCCGAGCAGCTCGCCGCGGGCGCATAGCGGCGCCGCGATGACGGATACCAGGCCCACGCTCAGGGCGACTTCCAGGCTTCCCGGGCTGGGCGCCCGGGGATCCTCTTCCTGCAGGTTCTCCACGAGCACGGCGTCCAGGCGCGCCATCGCCTGCTGGCAGAAGTGGCCCTCCGGGTAGTTGATCTGGTCGCCGACCCTGGCCCAGCTCTCCGGGGGCGGCGTCCAGCCGTTGGCGTTCATCTGGACCCGGCGCATCAGCTTCTCGCCGTGGAACAGGTCGATCACGCAGTGATCAGCGAAGTGCGGCACCAGCGTCTCCGCCACGTGCCGCAGGGTCAGGCTGAGCTCGAGCGATCCCGCCAGCCGTTCCCCGATGCGCTCCAGCAGGCCAATCTGGTCCCGTTTACGCTGGCTGCCCCGCCTGGTGGCCTCACGCGCGATGATCACGATGCCGTCGATGGCTCCGGACGGATGGCGCAGCGGCACTGCCTGGGCCCGGACGAGTATGCGGGACCCGTCTCGCCGGACATTGGCGAAGGTCCCATCCCAGGCCCGGCCGCGCAGCACCTGCTTCGCCAGGTCCGCTGCCTTTCCTGCGTCGCTTTCCTCGAACCCGAGGGAAAGGATGGGCCGGCCGACCAGCTGCGCGGGCTCCTCGGGGAAGTCGAAAAGCTGTACCGCGAAGGCATTGGCGTACAAGAGATTGCTGAGCCGGTCAGTCACCACGACCGCAGCGGCTATCTGCCCGAGAACGGTCTCAGCCGGGAGATATGCCCCGTATCCCGTGTTACCCCAGCTGGTCACGGGCCGTGTCCCTGGCCGCGGGCCCCGCGGCGGCCCGCCCGGCCCCCATGCTGCTCATAGCCGGGTGACGAAGACATGCGCAGCAACCAGGCGGGGCAATTCCGCCGTGATACCGCCGGCTTTGTCCTCACTGGTCACCTGCACACCATCGTCGTTTAGCGCGAGCGTGACCTCGCGTCCCGGTTGTATCCCGCTGCGTTTGAGTTTAAGCATCAGGGCGGCATCGCTTTGGACTTGTTCACTGATCCGCCGGACAATGACACGTCCGGGCCGCTCCGATGCCACCTCGGTCATGGCCACGGCCTGCTCCCGCTCGGCGGCGAGCCCGCGCTGCTTGGCATCGGCGGGTACCCCGAGTTCATCGAGTCCCGGAATCACGTTGCCGTGCGGGCAGCGCACCGGGTAGTCGAGCAACTCCACCAGCCGGCGCTCAACCTGCTCGGAGATCACGTGCTCCCAGCGGCAGGCCTCAATGTGGACCTCTTCCCAGGGCAGCCCGATCACGCCGACCAGCAGGCACTCGGCCAGCCGGTGCTTGCGCATGACTCCCACGGCCAGGGCCCGGCCCGCCACGGTCAGCGACAGCTGGCGATCACCCTCGACCCGCAGCAGCCCGTCGCGCTCCATCCTCGCCACGGTCTGGCTGACGGTCGGCCCGCTCTGGGACAGCCGTTCGGCGATCCGGGCGCGCAGCGGGACAATGCCCTCTTCCTCGAGCTCGAAAACTGTGCGGAGATACATCTCCGTCGTGTCGATAAGCCCGTGCGCCGTCAACGGTCCTCCCTTCTCACCTGATGCTATGGCCGGCGCGCCACAATCGCGATCGGACGAAATAACCAGCGGCCCAGCGGCGGGACGGCGGAGCGGCACGCGGAGCATTCCGGGGCTGGACTCTCTACGGTGCCAGGCACTCTCTACGGTGCCAGGCGCTCGATGACCCAGTGCTGATCATCACCGGGCTCGCCTTCCCGGCGGTACCGGAGGCGGTCGTGCAGCCGGTTCGCGCGCCCCTGCCAGAATTCGACAGTCTCTGCGGCGACCCGGTAGCCGCCCCAGAACTCGGGCATGGGTACCGTTCCCCCTTCCGGCCAGCGTCGTTCCAGTTTCTCGTAGCGTTCGTCGAGTTCGCCGCGGGACCCGAGGACGGACGACTGCCGGCTGGCCCAGGCTCCGACCTGTGAGCCGTGAGCGCGTGAATGGAAGTACGGCTCACTCTCGTCGCTGGTCAGAGCCGTGACGTGACCCTGGATGATCACCTGCCGCTGCAGCGGGTGCCACGGGAACAGCAGGCACGCACGGGGGTTCGCGGCAAGTTCCTGTCCCTTGGTGGAGGTGCGGTTGGTATAGAAGACGAACCCGCCGGGGCCGTACTGCTTGAGCAGCACCGTCCGGGCCCGCGGCCAGCCAGCGGCGGACACGGTGGCCAGCACCATGGCGTTCGGCTCCGGCAGGTCCGCGGCGATCACGTCGGCCATCCAGCTGCTGAAGAGGGTCAGCGGGTCGGCCGGGGCGGCCGCCTCATCGAGGCCAGCCGACATGGCAGTGAGTGATCCACCGGGCCGTTCCGGCGGGTGACGGGTCGCATCCACGGGAATGATCCTCTCGCAGCCTGCTCCTATGCAGCCAGCCAGGCTGGCAGACGTGGCCCTTGTCACGATCGCACGGCTACCGAAACAAGTTCCGGCGCGGTTGAATTGACCAGGCTGGGAGGGGAACATCGGCCACGCGGGGTTTTGTCCAGTTGTTCCCCTGGCCCATGGGACGCCCTCACAGGGAGACGGAGGAAGCGCAGATGTCCGACTTCAAGCCTGGGCTCGAAGGCGTGGTCGCTTTCGAGACGGAAATCGCCGAGCCCGACAGGGAGGGTGGGTCTCTGCGCTACCGGGGGGTGGACATCGAGGAACTCGTCGGCCACGTCTCGTACGGTCATGTGTGGGGGCTGCTGGTCGACAACGAGTTCGCACCGGGGCTGCCGCCCGCCGAGTCCTACCCGATCCCGGTACATTCCGGCGACATCCGGGTGGACGTGCAGAGCGCACTGGCCATGCTCGCGCCCGCGTGGGGCATGCGCCAGCTGCTGGACATCAGCGACGAGCAGGCGCGCGACGACCTGGCCCGTGCCTCGGTGATGGCGCTGTCCTTCGTCGCGCAGTCGGCTCGCGGGCCCGGCCTGCCGGTCATCCCCCAGCAGCGGGTGGATGAGGCACAGAACATCGTCGAGCGGTTCATGATCCGCTGGCGGGGTGACCCGGATCCGCAGCATGTGAAGGCTATCGACGCCTACTGGACCTCGGCGGCCGAGCACGGCCTGAACGCCTCGACCTTCACCGCCCGGGTGATCGCGTCCACCGGCGCCGACGTGGCGGCAGCGCTGTCCGGCGCGGTAGGAGCCATGTCCGGGCCGCTGCACGGCGGCGCGCCGGCCCGGGTGCTGAGCATGATCGAGGAGGTCGAGCGGACCGGGGACGCCGCCCGCTACGTCAAGACTGCCCTCGACCGGGGCGACCGGCTGATGGGCTTCGGGCACCGGGTCTACCGGGCCGAGGACCCGCGGGCGCGGGTGCTGCGCAGGACGGCGCGGGATCTCGGCGCACCCAGGTACGAGGCAGCCGTAGCCCTGGAGAAGGCGGCGCTGGACGAACTGCACGCCCGGCGGCCGGACCGGGTGCTCGCCACGAACGTGGAGTTCTGGGCCGCGATCACGCTGGACTTCGCCGACGTGCCCCCGCACATGTTCACGTCGATGTTCACCTGCGCCAGGACGGCAGGCTGGGCCGCGCACATCCTCGAGCAGAAGCGCACCGGCCGGCTGGTCAGGCCGAGCGCCCGCTACGTGGGTCCGCCGGCCCGCCCGGTCAGCACCGTTCCCGGTGCGGACGAGGTGCTGGACGAGGTCTGACCTGGCCCGGGCTCCGCGGCGATCCCCCGGGGGTGGCCGGGCGGCCCCAGGGTGGGCGCACGGCCCGGTGCTGGCCGCCGGTTAGTCTTGGCCCGTGGCCGATATCCTCCTCCCCCCCGAGATCAAGCCCGCCGATGGCCGGTTCGGCAGTGGCCCGTCCAAGGTCCGCCCCGCCCAGCTGGCTGCCCTGGCCGCCTCCGGGAGCAGCTACCTGGGCACCTCCCATCGCCAGGCACCCGTCCGCTCTCTCGTCCGCCGTGCCCGGGAGGGCCTGGCGGAGTTGTTCACCGTGCCCGACGGCTATCAGGTCGTGCTCGGGAACGGGGGCACCACGGCGTTCTGGGAGATCGCCGCGTTCGGCCTGGTCCGGCAGAAGTCACAGCACCTGGCCTTCGGCGAGTTCTCGGCGAAGTTCGGCAAGGTCACCGAGGCCGCTCCGTGGCTGGATGCGCCCACGGTCATCAGCGCCGAGCCCGGCACCCACCCAGAGCCGCTGGCCGAGCCGGGGGCGGACACCTACGCGCTGACCCACAACGAGACCACCACAGGTGTCGCCATGCCGGTCCGAAGGGTGCCGGGCGCCGACCCGGGTGCCCTGGTCATCGTGGACGCCACCAGCGCGGCGGGCGGCCTGCCGGTACAGGTCAGCGAGTGTGACGTCTATTATTTCGCACCGCAGAAGTGCTTCGCCTCCGACGGCGGGCTCTGGCTGGCCCTGATGTCACCCGCCGCCCTGGAGCGGGCGGCGGAGATCGCCGCCAGCGGCCGCTACATCCCCGAGTTCTTCTCGCTGCCCGTCGCGATCGACAACTCGCGTCTGCAGCAGACCTACAACACCCCCGCGGTGGCGACCCTGCTGATGCTGGCCGACCAGGTGGAGTGGATGCTCGGCCAGGGCGGGCTGGCCTGGACCACCGAGCGCACGGCCGACTCCTCGGCGCGGCTGTACACGTGGGCCGAGAAGGTGGCGTACGCCAGCCCGTTCGTGGCCGATCCCGCGCAGCGCTCACAGGTCGTGGGCACGATCGACTTCGCCGATACGGTCGATGCCGCCACCGTGGCGACGGTCCTGCGCGCCAACGGGATCGTGGACACCGAGCCCTACCGCAAGCTCGGCCGCAACCAGTTGCGCATCGCCATGTACCCGGCGGTGGACCCCGGCGACGTCGAGGCGCTGACCGCCTGCATCGACTACATCATCGAGCGGCTCTAGCGACGTTATCGAGCGGCCGCACGGACCACCCCGGAGCGCGGGCGGCTGATCAGCGCACGGCGGCACCGAGGATGGCGCCGACCACGAGGATCGCCAGCACTGCAGGAAGAAGCCACCGGGGCATGCGGTTCACAGCACGCAGCCTACGTCCGCAGCGGCGCGGCACGCCCCTCGGCCGGGGGCGTCGTCGCGGCGAGCGGCCAGCTGCCCAGCGTCTCGTAGCGTGGCCGCGAGTCGGGGCGGCTCCGAATCAGGTAGATTTCCTCGGCCATCCAGGGCGTTCCGGCGTATTCCGCCAGCTCTGCTATGAGAGCCCGGACATCCACCGCCGCCCGGGACCTGGCCAGTGTCAGGTGCGGCTGGAATACCCGGCCCTCCTCCCCTGGCGGCGCTCCCTCGTTCTTCGCCGCCTCGGCCACCGATCCGGCCAGGTCGTCGAGGCGCTCCAGATCCCCGTGCACGCCAGTCCACAGAACATGGGCACGGTCGGCGCCAGGGAACGCGCCGGACCCCGCGAGCGACAGGGCCAGGCGGGCGTGCTCCGCCGCGGCGATTCTCAGCGGATCCGCCAGCCCGGCGGCGACGACGTCATTCACTTCGCCGAGAAAGGCCAGCGTGAGGTGCCAGGCGTCGATGCCAGTCCAGCGCAGGCTGGGCCACGAGGAACGCAGAGGCGCTACGGCGGCCTCGAGTTCACCCGCTACCTGCTCTGGCACAGCGACCGCAACAAACAACCTCATACGTCATTGGTAGCACCAAGGAGCAGGTCACAGGCTAGGTTCCGGCCGCACGCGCCGGTCGTCCCGTCGATCCGCCCGGAAAGCTGCCTAGATCACCATACGGGCGAGGGCGGCCGGGCGCAGGTATTCGCGGGCGCCGACGCCGCGGCGGTGCGCCAGCAGCAGCCCGATGACCGCCGCGGCCGCCGCCGAGATGGCGCCGCCGGCGACCAGGCTCATCCGCGGCCCGAATACCTCCGCCACCCAGCCGACCAGCGGTGACCCGAGCGGCGTGCCGCCGAGGAACACGAGCATGTACAGGCCCATCACCCGGCCGCGCATCTCCGGCGAGGTACCGAGCTGCGTGGCCGAGTTCGCCGCGGTGTTGAAGGTCAGCAACACCAGCCCGGTCGGCACCAGGAGGACCAGGAATGACCAGAACGAAGGCATCAGGCCGGTGACCACCTCGAGGATTCCGAACGCGAAGGCCGCCGTCACCAGGAGCCGGATGCCGGGCCGCCCGCGACGGGCGGCGAGCAGCGCGCCGGCCAGGCCCCCGGCCGCGAACACCGCGGACGCGAGGCCGAACGCGGTCGCCCCGGTGTGGAACAGCTGACGGGACATCAGGGCGTTGGTCACCTGGAAGTTCATCCCGAACGTGGCGACGAAGAAGATCAGCACCATCGGCATGGAGAGGCTGGGGCGGTCCTTGACGTACCGCAGCGCCTCCCGCAACTGGCCCTTGGACCTGGGTACCGGGACGACCGGATTCAGCTCGCCGGGGCGCATCAGCTTCAGGCCGGTCAGCACGGCGCCGAACGAGGCTGCGTTGACGAAGAACGCGGCCGGGGTGCCCACGGTGCCGATGACCAGCCCGGCCAGGGCCGGGCCGACGATACGCGCCAGGTTGAAGATAGCGCTGTTCAGGGCGATCGCGTTCGGCAGGTCAGCGGGGCCGACCATCTCGACCACGAACGTCTGCCTGGTGGGGTTGTCCACCACGGTGGCCAGGCCCAGCGCGAAGGCGAGCGCGTAGACCTGCCAGATCCGCACCGCCCCGGTGACGGCCAGCACACCGAGGATGAGCGCCAGCACGCCCATGAAGGTCTGAGTGATCATGAGGATGCGGCGCTTGGAGTACCGGTCGGCGATCGCCCCGCCCCAGAGGCTGAACAGCAGGAGGGGGAGGAACTGCAGCCCGGTGGCGATGCCCAGGGCAGTGCCGCTGCCGTGGGTCAGTTCCAGCACCAGCCAGTCCTGCGCCACCCGCTGCATCCAGGTACCGCTGTTGGAGACGACCTGGCCGGCCGCGAAGAGCCGGTAGTTGCGGGTACCCAGCGAGTGGAACGTGCGCAGCCGTGACAACCCCCGCTGGGAAGGCTGCGCCCCGGTGCCAGCCCCGGTGGTGCCAGCGCCCGTGGTGCCAGCCCCGGTCAGGACTGGCTGAGCTTCTCCAGGATCGGCGCGGCGGCCCGCAGCGTGGCCCGCTCCTGCGGGGTCAGCTCGGCCAGGCGCTTCGCCAGCCACGCGTCCCTGCGACGCCGTGACTTGATCACCAGGTCCCGGCCCGCCGGCGTCACCGTGAGCACCACCTGCCGCCTGTCCGACTGATGGGCCGCCCGCGTGACGAGGTGATACTCCTCCAGCGCGGCGATAACGCGCGTCATGGAGGGCGGCTGGACCTTTTCGTGCTCGGCCAGTTCCCCTGGGCTCATCGCGCCGTGCTTCTCCAGGTTCGCCAAGGCGGCGAACTGGGTGTCGGAGAGCAACGGCTCCGTCTGCCCCGGCGCGGCCCGTTCGACCCGGAGCCGCCGGGCCAGCCTGCCTACCGATATCCGGAGACTGCTGGCCAGGCCGGCGTCCGACCTGGTCTGCGCTGATGTCATTGTCGTTAGCCTGAGTCATTACCTTTGCTAACGATAGACGGGAGCACGGCATTCCGTCAAAACGTTAGCAGCGCGAACGGGTGGGCGCCCAGCGGGGCGTATGGCAAGTACACCACGGAAGCGGCCGGTTAGCCTGGATCATGTGAGCAGCACCCGGCGGCCCGCGCCGCCACCCCTGGAAGGAAACGACCAGCTGGTGACCGCGGTCATCACCGTTGCCTGGGCAGTCGCCCTGATTGTCGTTGCGGCGTTGCGTGATCGTCTTCCCGCTGGCGACCGGTGGTGGTTCTGGACCTGCGTAGCGGGCCTGGGCCTGGGAATCTTCGCGCTGTGGTACGTGCCACGGATGAAACGCGCCCGCGCCCGCAGTGCGGCACGACGGTCGGGCCAGGTCACCGGCAAAACCTGAGCCCACCCGCCGCAACGAACAGAGCCAGCCAATCCGGGCGGCCAGCGGTCAGCCGTGGTCGAGTGGCTCGAAAACCGTCTCGTCCACGGAGACACCAGGACGATCGACGAGGTCATAACCGAGCTCATCGATCACCGGCCGCAGCGGCTGGTCCGCGCCGATGGGGAACACGGACTCCGAGTGCGCGCCGCAGCCATGGTCCACGGAGACCACCCGGCCGTCGTCGGGCGCGTAGGCGTTCGCGCACACGCCGAACACCTGCCCGAGCGGGCCGCCCAGCCGGACGAAGAACCCGCAGCCGGCACAGGGGCCCGGGGCGGCGTGCGCGAGCGGGGTCTTCGGCCCGTGCTCGCTGTCGTACCAGCGGGCCGCGGTGGTATCCCGCCCGATGGCGGACAGCACCCGGGCCCGGGCCGGCAGGGTGTCCTCGGCCGCCAGATCCCCGGTGGCGAGTTCTTCCCCGGCGAACTGCCCGGCTGCGAACTCTTCGGCGGGGTCCAGTTCGGCCCGGTCTTCCCCGGCCCGATCTTCCCCGTCCGGGTCTTCCCGGCCTGGGTCTTCCCCGACCGGTGGCATCACCGGCTCGGTAAAGGCCGGGGCCCAGCTAGCTTCACCCCAGTCGGCCACGCCGTCATCGCCTTCGAGCACCGCCACCGGGACAAGCCGCTCGTCGTCCGGCGGGGCGGGCAGGATGTCCCCCACGCCCAGATCGCCCGGCAGCAGCCGTTCCCGCCACGGAACCCAGTCCGGGGCCAGGATCGCCTCAGGGCCCGGGATCAGGACGCTCTCGCTCACGGTCACCGTCTTCGACCACGATGCCCGCGCCAGGGTGATGGCCCAGCGCCACCCCTGATAGGCCTGATCGAGGCAGTTGAACAGGTGGGTAACGACCCGGTCGCCGTCCGCCTGGATGCCGACATGCACGCCTACCCGCCCGGCGCCCGCCACCTCCTCGGCAGCGCCGCGCGCCAGATCGGTGGCCTGCGCGCAGGCCTCATCCGGCTCCTTGGCCCGTACACGGAGTTGGCTCACG
>DAIRVB010000041.1:11377-13649 GCA_036803065.1 Streptosporangiaceae bacterium | reverse complement strand
CCTTTGCGATCGTCCAGTCGCCGCCGACCGGGATGGTCGGGTCGACGCGGCACGACCGGCAACAGCGGCTCAATCCGCGCCCACAGCTCGTCGGAGACGATCCAGGGAGGCTGCTCACCCTTCCAAGATCAACAAACCCGACACCCCAACCTATTCCAAGATCATTCTGTTAGGAGTTCTTAGGGACACGCCCTAACGCTGGTGAAAGCCGCCGTGGTCCGGCAGGCCGCCAGGCGGAAATCCGGGGAAGGGCAGCACAATCCGGAGGATGGCTTGCCGCTGGCCATCGCCAAACTCATGCGGCAGGAACGGCCAGCCGGGCAGGACGTCGCGACTTGGGGGAAGGAAACCCCGGTATTGGCCGTCTGAGTCGGCCGGATCCGGCTGCCGGCCGGTCGCCGCGGGAATGACCCGCTGCACGGGAACGGCGGCCGGGGTCGGCGCCGGTGCCGGGGTGGGGGTAGCGGAGGCCGGCGCGGTGGGAGAAGGAGAGGGAGCCGCCGTGGGGGCAGCGGAGGCGGATGCGGTGGAACTTGTGACGAGCGGCCTCTCCGTCGCCTTCGCCTGGTGCCCCGCGTGGTGGTGCAGCGCGTGGTGGTGCAGCGCGAAATCGCCGATAATCGCCGCAGCGATGAGGACGGCAAGCCCTGCCCCCAGGGACTGCCATCTCCTTGCGCGCCGGACATGGGCGGCCGCTGAGGCAGCGGCCGCTGAGCTGGCAGCCGCTTTCCCGGAGGCCGCCGCCGCGGGCAGGACCGGCGTACCGTCGTCGCTGCGGCCTGCGGCGTCCTCCGCGAAGAAATCGCTGAATGACCCGCTGGTGTAGTCCGTCACCAGGTCCGCGGCTGGCAGTTCGGCCGCGACCGCGACGGCGGCCGCGGCGGACTCCGCAGCCAGCAGCGCGCCGCACGTATCGCAGAACCGCGAACCAGGAGCGCTGCGATGCCCCTGATAGCACAGAGGCCGGACGTCCTCTCCGCAGATACCGCAGTGCTCCGCTCCCGGAGGAACGGCATGACCATTCGCACAACTCGACACCGTTTCCCGCTCTCCATCGGTCCGCTGTCGGTTTTGCTGGTGTTATGGCACCTCGACGTGAATCATTTCATGACCACGGAGTATTTCGGGCGCATAGACCCATAAATGCTCCGTGATCATGGGAATCGGGTGTGCCCAGGGGGGTCCGGGGGTTGCCCGCCGGGCCAGCACAGGGTTAGCCGGCCGCGGAGGGCGACGAGTAGTACATGACGTTGCCCATGCTGTCGGTCGCGGTACAGATGTCCACGGCCGGGCAGCTGACCGCCTCGATGGCATTGGTGCCGTCGATATCCGCCGGTGACGACCAGTGGCCGTCGCGGTAGACGAGAGCGCCCCCGGAGCCGTCGACGGCGACGCAGTAGCCGTCCGACGGGCAGGCGACCGCGTCGGCGACCACCCCAATCGGCGAGACGGTCCACCGGCCGCCGGCGAACACGGCCGCCATGCCATTGCGATCCACCGCCATGCAGAACGCCGGGCTTGAGCAGGACACCCCCGAGAACGCGCTGCCGTTGTCCACCACCTGGCCCGCGCTCCACGTAGTGCCGTCGTAGGTGAATACATCGCCGCCCTGGCCCACGGCCACGCAGTTGGCGGCGTTGGTGCAGGACACGGAGGCCAGCCCGGTCCCGGTGGGGTCGACAGTGAACGGCTGCCAGCTGACCGCTGACCCGGTGTTGGTGTAGGCGAAGGCGTTACCGCCGCTGTCCACGGCCATGCAGAACGCGGACGTCGGGCAGGATGCCGCCGTGGGCACCCCGACCCGCGAGTCGACATAGACCGGGCTGCTCCAGCTGCCCTGGTTGAGCGTGATGGCGCCGCCCCCGCTGTCCATCGCGAGGCAGAACGCCGTGGAGGCGCAGGAGAGGGCGACGAGCCCGGACTGCGAGTTGGTGGCCACGGTCTGCCAGCTGCCGCGGGCGGTGGAGGTCATGATGGCCCCGATGCTGTCGACCGCGTAACACATGGTGGGCTCCGGGCAGGACACCCCGGCGATGGTCGGGTTGCCGATCTGGGCCGCCTGCTGGTCGAGGGGCGTCGGAGCGGTCCACTGCGCGGGGACAGCGGCGGGGGTGGACCCGGCCGTGGCGGATGAGGCCGGCGCCCTGGCCGCCGCGCCATGGGACGGGCTCGCCGATGCCTGCGCCAGCCCCGTGCGGTGGTGCAGCGCGAACCCGCCGGCGATTCCCGCTGCTATGAGAAGGGCGATGCCGAGCGCCGCTCTCAGCGCCCG
>DAIRVB010000041.1:7215-11367 GCA_036803065.1 Streptosporangiaceae bacterium | reverse complement strand
TGGCCGGCGCGGCCGACGGGGTGGGCGCCTGTGACGCGGCGGAAGCGGTGGCCGCCACGCCGCGCGACGGGGTCGCCGAGGCTTGTGCCTGCTGTGCCGAGTGGTGGTGCAGCAGTGTGCGCCCCCCCGCGACGCCCGCGGCGACGAGGATCGCAACTCCCAGTACCGCGATCGGCACCCTGGGCCGTCGCCTTCTTCTGCGCCCAGCATCCCTGTGCCCAGCATCCCCACGGCCAGCATCCCCACGGCCGACGTCCCCGCGGCCCAGGTCGGTGGCCTCGACGTCGGTCAGGGTGGACGGACCCTCGTCGTCATAGGTCTCCGCCGGAGGTTCCGTCGCCTGCTCAGCCGCCAACGGGGCAGCCGCCCACGGGGTAGCCGCCCACGGGGCAGCCGCCAGCCAGTCAGGCGCCGCGGGCTCCGCAGCATCCCCGGCGTCCTCGGCGAGGATGTCGCTGAACGAGCCGCTGGTGTACTCCGTGACAAATGCGGCAGCGGGCACCGCGGCGGGTTCCGCTACCAGCAACGCGCCGCAGGTGTCGCAGAAACGCGAGCCGACGGCGCTGCGGTGCCCCTGATTGCACAGAGGCCGGACGTCCTCGCCACAGCGGCCGCAGTACTCTGCTCCCGGGGAAAAGGGATGACCGTTAGCACAACTCGACACCGTTCCCCGCTCTCCATCGGTCCGCTGTCGGTTTGCCGATGTTAGGGCAACTTACCCCAGTTGGTGGCTTTCTTCGCGGAAGACTGGCGGAGCCGATCGCTGGTTTACCGGCTGGTGCCGGGCAGGCCGAGCCGCCACAGTACGGGGTCGACCCAGGCGCCCACGATCGCGGTATCCGGATCCTGGCGGCGCAGCCGGGCGAACCGCTCAGCGAGCAACTGCAGGCGCACTGTCATCGGAATCTGGGCCAGTACCGGGCCGAGGCCGTCGGCCCGCTCACTGGCCGCCCGCTCACTGGCCGCCGAATCACTGGCCGCCGAATCACTGGCCGCTCCCCCGCCGAATACGGCCACGGCGATCCCCTCGCGCGCCGCGGCCGCGCCGACAACCGCGGTAAGGCCGTCCGGGTCGGCGTCCGGCTCCAAGAGCAGCAGGCCGTCGGCCGCCGTGTAGGGCACGGCCGCACCGTGCAGGAACCGTTCGGTATCAAAGCCCTCGGCCAGCAGCCGGGCACCCTCGCGGATCTTCAGCGCCCCCTCGCGGGCGGTGATCCCCCACGGGCCGCAACCGACAATGGCCAGGCTGCGGGCGGGCACGGCGACGGCGTCGATGCCTGGGTCGGCGCAGACGGCCCGGACCTGCGCGGCGACTCGCGCCAGGTCGTGCGGGGAAGCGCCCGCTGTGGCCGCCTGGTGGGCCAGCCGGGCCAGCACGGCGAGCGCGGACGTATAGCTGACGGTGTAGGTCTCGGATTCCTCGGGCGGGACGGTCTCGATCGCCTCCGGCCAGCCGCGCCCCTGCCCGGTGATCGAGACCAGCGGCACGCCCTCGGCCAGGGCGGCCTCGCGGGCCCGCGCCGCGTAGGCGGTCTCTGCAGTGTGCGTGATCACCAGCAGGGCATCGCCGGGCCGCAGGCCGGTGCTCCAGCGCGCCCAGGTGGCCGCGGGATACCACCGGGCGTCCATGCCCGCCTGCTCGAACATCATGGCGCCCAGTTCGGCCGCGTGCTGGCTGGTGCCGGTGCCGATCAGGACAACTCGCGTGGCGTCGGCGAGGATCGCGGCCGGAGCGGCCAGGTCGAGTTCGGCTATCCGGTCCAGGGCGTCGGCCTGCTGGCCGATCATCCGCAGCAGCGCGGTGGACGCCATGATCATTTCCCCCTGGTCAGAGACCTAGTGCTGATGGGCCCGGACTCAGCTGCCGATGCGGGACCTGAGCAACGGCCGCGGCAGCGGCTTGCCCTGTGTGCCGAGGACGCCGCCGGCCGAGCGGTGTGACATGAGTGACCAGCGTGACGCGGAGGACAGGACCGAGAGCAGCGAGAAGGCCGATCCGATGGAGAACGCGGACATGAAGGAGCCGACAGACCCCACCGACAGGGCGGAACCCACCGACCCGATCGACAGCACCGATCCCTTGGACCCGATCGACAGGATCGACCCCTCCGACCACAGGGACCACTTCGACGTCTGCGGCTCCGATTCCGTCATGACGGCCATTGTCCCTGGCGGCATCCTCCGCCACCGCACAAGGGGCCCTTCACCCTCCCTCCCAACGACACCGATGCCTACTTAGGTGCCGCTAGGACGACAGCGGAGCCACTTCCGGTGCCGTTCGGCGGAGCGGCGGAGCGGCGGAGCGGCGGGAGCCGTTACTGCGGCGGATGATGCGTCAGCATTCGATGACGTTGACGGCTAGGCCGCCGCGGGCGGTCTCCTTGTACTTGACCTTCATGTCCGCCCCGGTCTCCCGCATCGTCTTGATGGCCTTGTCCAGCGACACGTAGTGCTGGCCGTCACCACTGACGGCCATCCGGGCCGCGGAGAACCGCTGGGCGAAGACCGCGACTAGCACCGCCGCGAAGACCAGCGAGTTGACGAACCAGGTGGCGCCGAACAGGAGCGCGAACTACACCACGTTCTTGGTCTCGAGCAGGAGCAACGCTGCTCCCATGAAGGCGAGATCGAGGTAGCCGCGCATCTTGCCGAACGCAGCGCCACCGGGCGTTGGCTGCCGGGCGCTAGCTGACCATTGGCTGCGGGGCGCTACGCACCCGCGAGGCTTCCAGGGTCTTGACACTTAGAGCAATCATCTAGCTACTCTTAGCATCTAATCACTCTCGGTAGTCGCAACGGGTTGAGGAGGTAGCCGTGAAGCTCAGCCGTACCGCCGCTGTCAGCGCCGCCGTCACCGTCGCGGCTGCGGCCGTGGCGGCAGCCGTGGTCACCCTGACGTCGGCCAGTGCCCAGACCCCCGCTTCGCATCCCCGGCAGGTAAGCGCCGCGGCCGCCCGCCTGGCAGCGGCCGGCCAGGTTGGCTGGCAGGGCTTGTACGCCTACGGTGTGCCGACTGGAACCAACACGCTGTTCTTCCACTACAGCTGCCCCGGTGGCCTGATCGCCAGTAGCGGCGGATTCCAATTCCAAAACGGCCCGCCCACGGCGCTGGCCGGGGACGGCCCCCGCTGGGATTCGGGCTATAACCGGTGGGACTGGTTCTTCAACTGGCCGGCTGGCAGCCCAGCCGGGGAGTCGATCGATTTCGACGTCTACTGCGCTGCCGGGCCAGCCTGATGCCGCCTGCCAAGGACGGCTCCTGCCGCGTTGCCTGGGTTACCGAAGCACGCCGTGCGTGGTCCAGTAACGGCGTGCATAGTAGGGCAGATGAGGACGGTGCGGCGGCGGCAGGCTCCTGTGGGCCGCCGCCGTCGCGGGCATCTTGACCGCCGCCCTAGGCTGGCGTCGCGGGCGGGCCAGTGCCGCTGCGCTCGCCGACCTGGTCGAGGCCTCGACCTGCAGCGCTGCGACCAAGCCGCCGCGCGCAGCGGGTCGGTTCCGGCCGTCGGTGACAGCGGCATCTCCCGGCCCAGCGGTGAGCTGCTCAGCGAGCGGCTGTGGAAGGGCTGCTGAGGATGGCAGGACAGGGTGCGCAGGACGAGGATCCGGCGGAGGCGCTGGCTGCGCTGATGGCCGCCTTCCGGTCGTCAGGCGATTCCAGAGTCATCCTCGACCCTCGCGCGGTAGCCGTGGCCAGGAACGTGTTCGACACGCTGCGCCCGCAAGACCTGCGCCCGCCGGTCCGGCCGTCCGTGCTCCGCAGGCTGCGGGTTCTCGGCGCCTTCCACTGGGCTCGCTGCCGATTGCTTCCCCCGGGCCGGGATCAGCGGGACCGGAAGCAGGCACTCCTTTTCTACGGCACTGTGTACGAGTACGATCCCGACGCGGTGCCCACCCCGGTGATCGATCTCATCGCCCAGGGCCGACGCCAGCGTCCCCGTGCTGCTAGCGGGCCCGAGAGGCCTGAGGGACCCAGAAGGCCTGAGGGACCCAGAAGGCGCGAGGGATCTGGAAGGCCTGGGCGGCCCGAAGGACCGGGCAGGCCTGAAGGGCCCAGAGGGCTTGAGGGACCCAGGAGGCTTGAGGGACCCAGAGGACCTGAGGGACCCAGAAGGCGCGAGGGATCTGGAAGGCCTGGGCGGCCCGAAGGAC
>DAIRVB010000041.1:5733-7115 GCA_036803065.1 Streptosporangiaceae bacterium | reverse complement strand
CAGGCCTGAAGGGCCCAGAGGGCTTGAGGGACCCAGGAGGCTTGAGGGACCCAGAATGCTTGAGGGGCCTCGCGGGCCTGGAAGGCCCGAGGGACCAAGAGGACTTGAGGGACCTCGCGAGCCTGGGAGGCCTGAAGGACCAAGAATGCTCGAGGGTCCTGGCAGGCCTGAGGGACCCGGCAGGCCTAGGAGGCTTGAGGGGCCCGGAAGGCTTGATGGGCCTGAGAGGCCTCGCGGAACCGGAAGGCCTGACGGACCTGGGAGGCCTCCCAGCGACGATCCGGCCGCCCTCAACGCCCGCGCCATCGCGCTCATGAGACGAGCGGAAGACACCGGCGCCTACGCCCCAGCCGACGAGGCCGAGCGACTGCTCTCCCGAGCGGTAAGCCTGGCCACGCCTCGTGACCCGGCCCGGGCCGAGTACCTTTCGAATCTCGGCCGGGTGTACCGCGACCTCTTCCACCGCGACCGCGACGTGGCCATGCTCGGCAACGCGATCGCCGCCCACCGGGAAGCGCTCACCGCGACCAGGGACGGCGACCCGGCGCGGCCGCTACGCCACTTCAACCTCGGCAACGTGCTGGCGGAAAAGCACGAGCACGCCGCCGACCGGGCGGCGCTGGACGAAGCGGTAAGCCATCTGCGGGCCGCCGCGCGGACCGTGCCGGCCAGTTCCCGGCACCGGCCGATGTACCTCGCCACCGCGGGAACGGCATTGTGCGAGGCCTCGGAACTCAATGGCAACGACGCTCTGTTCGCCGAGGGCGTGGCGCTGCTGCGCGAGGCGGTCGCCTCCGCCGCGCCGGATGACCCGCGCTGGCCGGGTTACTTGCGCAACCTGGGGAACGTGGCTCGGACGCGCTACCTTCGCACGTCAGAGCCGGCCGCGCGGGACGAGGCGATCGATGCCTACCAGCGCGCCGCGGCTGCTACGCCCGCGGCCGACCCGGACCGCCTGGCGAGCCTGCGCGCCGCGATGACGATGACCGTGCTGCGTGCCGAGGACAGCAAGGAGGCCGGCCACATCGGCCAGGCCGCGAAGATCCTCGGCGAGGTGCTCGCGCTGCTGCCGCCGGACGCTGCCGACCGCGCTGGCGCGCTGACGCTGCAGGGCCGGGTGGCGACGCTCCGCTTCCAGTTGACCGACGACCCGGCGGATCTCACCGCGGCCGCCGCCAGCTACCGGCAGGCCACGTCCGCCACCCTTAATCCGGTCGAGCTGAGGAAGATCCATGCCGCGCTCGGCAGTGTCTTGTGGACCCACTATGAGCGGACCGGCGATCCGGCCGGGCTCGACGAGGTGATAGCGGCGGCGCGGCAGGCCAGCTACCGGCCGGATCGCCGGTCCGCTCATAGTGGGTCCACAGGACACTGCCGAGCGC
>DAIRVB010000041.1:0-5723 GCA_036803065.1 Streptosporangiaceae bacterium | reverse complement strand
CCGGCCGCCGGGCGGTGGAGCGCCCACCGAGGACAACCTGACCCTGCTGGCCATCGCGCTGACCGAGCAGCACAGGCACACGGGTGAGCAGGTCCTCCTGGACGAGGCGATCGCCACGCTGCGGCGCGCAGCGGAGGTAGCGGATCCCAGCCGCCGCCCGGTGGCCTGGTCGAACCTCGCCGAGGCGCTGTGGGAGGGATCCAGGCAGCGCCAGGATCCGCGCATGCTGGCCGAGGCGGTCGGGCTGCTGCGCGACAGCGTCCGGTCCACCCGGCCGGACGACCGCCGGCGGCCCGACTTCCTCGGCCACCTGTGCCGCGCGCTCGCCGAGATGTTCGGCTGGACCGGGGAGCAGGCCGATCTCGATGAGGCGATCGCGGCCGGACGGGATGCGGTCGTCGAGGCCCGGGCCGCCGGCACGGACCAGATCCTCGGCCTCACCAACCTGACTGCCGCGCTGACCCGCCGGTTCGAGCATTGCGGTGACGCCGAGAGCCTGGATGAGGCGATCGACACGCTCCGGCAGGCCGAGGCGGACCCGCCGGCCAGCCCGCGGGAGCGGGCCACCGTCCTTGTCAGCCTCGGCAACGCGCTGGTCATCCGGTTCCAGCAGGCCGGCGAGACGGCCGACCTGGACGAGAGCGTGACCTCCCTCCGGGCCGCCGCGGACCAGCTTCCGGCCGGGCACCCCGACCGGCCGCCGATGCTCGGGAACCTGGGCGGCGTGCTGCTGCTCTCGGCCCGGGCCCGGCGCGATGCCGCGGCTGCCGGGGCCGCCCAGGCCCGGGCCGCGCACGCCACGGCCGCGTACGACAGGAACGGCGGGGCCGCGGACGCCGGGCTGGCCTTTGACGACGCGGCCGCGGTATTGCGGCAGGCGGCCAACGCGACCCCGGAGGGCCACCAGAACCGCCCGATCTACCTGGCCAACCTCGGCAGCGCCCTGCTCGACAGGTTCCGCCTCCGGCGCGACCCTGGTGATCTTGACGATGCCCTCGCGGTGCTGCGCCAGGCCGCGGGCAGTCAGTCAGCCGAAGGCACCCTCGCGCAGGAGGCCGGATACCTGCTCAGCATGGCACGCGCGCTAAGCGAGGACGCCAGCCGCCGAAGCACCGAGGCACCGCTGACCGAGGCGATCACCATGCTCCGTGCCGCCGCCACGGCCGAGGCCGCGCCGACCGCGGACCGGATCCAGGCGGCCCGCGAGTGGGGCAACCTCGCCGCAGCCTCCGACGTCGCCGACGCGGCCGAGGGGTACGCGACCGCTGTCGGCCTGCTCGACGTGCTGGCCTGGCGCGGCCTGCGGCGCGCGGATCAGGAGCGGCTGCTGGCCCAGTTCTCCGGTGTGGCCGGCGACGCGGCGGCCACGGCCATCGCGGCCGGCCAGCCCGGCCGCGCGGTGGAGATGCTCGAACAGGGCCGGAGCGTGCTGCTCGCCCAGGCGATCGACGCGCGGACACCACACGATGACCTGCGGCGGCAGGCACCCGAGCTGGCCGACCGGCTGACTGCCGTGGCCGACGCGCTTGAGGAGCCACTTCGCAGCAGC
This sequence comes from Streptosporangiaceae bacterium, assembly GCA_036803065.1. GTDB lineage: Bacteria > Actinomycetota > Actinomycetes > Streptosporangiales > Streptosporangiaceae > JAWWPY01. Next base: position 4,174 of record DAIRVB010000041.1, on the reverse strand, counting down.
CAGGCCCCGCTGACCGTGCCCGCCGCGGATTCGCAGCGGGCCGGCGACCGGCGGCACGCGGCGGCACGCGAGCGGATCGTGCTGCTGGCCGAGATCCGCGCGCGGCCTGATTTCGCCGATTTCCTGAAGCCGCCGTCGGCGGCCGGGCTGCTCGGCGCGGCCAGGCTCGGCCCGGTCGTGACGATCAACGTCAACCGGCGCCGCTGCGACGCGCTCGTCCTGTCCAGCGGCGGCATCCGGCTCATCCCGCTGCCCGATCTGAGCCATGGCGATGTCCATGACCGGGTGACCGGCTTCCTGGGCGCCCTAGATGTACTCCAGATCCTGATGGGCGCGGGCACGGACACCGCCGGCGTGCTGGCCGCCCGCCACGTCGTCGCCGACACGCTGCGCTGGTCCTGGGACGTCATCACCGGACCTGTGCTCGACGGCCTCGGCATTACTGCCCGCCCGGAGCGAGGCGGACCATGGCCGCGGATCTGGTGGTGCCCGACCGGCTTGCTGTCGTTCCTGCCGCTGCACGCGTCCGGGCACCACGACACGCGCGATGCGCCCGTGCCCAGCACGGTCCTCGATCGTGTCGTCTCGTCCTACACTCCCACCGTCCGGGTCCTGCTGCACGCACTGCGTGGTCCCGCGGGTGACCAGGCGAGCGGCCGCGCCCTCGAAGCGCCCTTGGTCGTGGCCATGCCAGCCACGCCGGGCGCCGCGGACCTGCCCGACAGTCAGCGGGAGGCCAACTACCTGATCTCCGGGAATCCAGACGGCCGGGTGCTGACCGGACTGGAGGCGACGCGCGGCGCGGTGCTCTCCGCCATCCCGTATTCGACCTGGGTTCATTTCGCCTGCCACGGAGTGCAGGACCGGGCCCAGCCCGCCCGCGGCCGGCTGCTCCTGCACGACGGGCCGCTGGCTATCCAGGAGATCGCGGCGGGCCGCGCGGATCAGGCCGAACTCGCCTATCTCTCGGCCTGCGAGACCTTCGGTGGTGGCACGGACCTGCCCGACGAGGCCATCACCCTGCCCACGGCGGTCCAGCTGGCCGGGTACCGGCACGTGATCGGCGCCCAGTGGCCGGTCGCCGACGGCGTCGCGCCGGAGATGGCGCGACGGGTCTACGCGGGCATCCGCGAGAACAGCCCGGCCGATACCGCGCTGGCGGTACACGACGCGGTCCGGGCGCTCCGGCGGGACTGGCCGGACGCCCCCGCGGTCTGGGCGCCGTACGTGCATGTCGGCCCGTGACGAGCTGGCCTGAGGCCGCGCCGTACCCTGGGTCCGTGTATGACCATGAACCCGAGGACGTGGACGTCCTCGGCTGGGATGAGTTCATGGCCCGCCAGTGGGAGTCGATCTTTGCTGGTTACCGGGGCGCCGCGGGCCTGCGGAAAATGTGCCGCCGCTGGAGCGACCTGATCGAGATCGGCCTCGGGTGCTCGCAGGACGTTGCTGACATGCTGGTCAGAGCCGAGATCATCGACCGCGCCGACCGCGACCTGGAAGGCGCCCCCGATGCCCAGGCCGTGGTGTCCGGGATGGCCGACGTGCTGGCCGACCTGCGCACGGATCTGCGTGAACTGGGCGAGATGGAACCCGAGCTCTCGGTCAGCCTGCTGGAACGGCACGCCCGGCTGCTGAGCTTCGTGCGCGCCTACGCGTTCGGCCAGGACGGCGGAGAGCAGCCGGGAATGTGACGGCTGGTATGCCTGCGTACAACGGTTCACCAGTGAGCAGGTATTGACGCGGGCATTTGCGTAAGTTGTGATCGTATGGGTCGCACGAACACAACCGCGCGTGCCGACCGCCGAGGATGGTGCCCATGACCTCCCGCTCGGTCAGCAGGAGGACGTTCATCGGTGCCCTCGGCGGCACGGCCGCCGCGGCGCTGGTCGCCGGCACGGTGGCCGACCGCCGCCGCGCCGCGGCCGCCAGCCCCTGGCCGAACGGGCACGTTCCGGCCGTGGTGCCGGTCAGCGCGCCGACGAGCGGCTACATCCCGGATGGCACCGCCGGGCTCAAAGCGGCGTTCCCGCTGGCCTCGGTGGAGCTGCTGGCCAGCCGGTTCCGCGCGAACCAGTCGCGCAACACGGACTACCTGCTGTTCGTGGATCCAGACCGGCTGCTGCACACGTTCCGGCTCAACGTCGGCCTGCCGTCCTCGGCCCAGCCGTGCAGTGGCTGGGAAGCGCCCGACTCCTTGGTGCGCGGCCACTGCACCGGGCACCTGATGTCCGGGCTCGCCCTCACCTACGCCAGCACCGGCGACCCGGCCCCGGCGGACAAGGGCCGCTACATCGTCAGCCAGCTCGCGCGGTTTCAGGCGCGGGCCGGGTCAGCGGGCTTCCACCCTGGCTACCTGTCGGCGTTCCCGGAGAGCTTCTTCGACAGGCTCGAGGCCGGCCTGTCCGTCTGGGCGCCGTACTACATGATCCACAAGATCATGGCGGGCCTGATCGACCAGCACGAACTCGTCGGCAACAGGCAAGCCCTGGAGGTGGCGGCCAGGCTGGGCGACTGGGTGGGCTGGCGCACGTCCCGGCTGTCCTACGAACACATGCAGGTGATCCTGCAGGAGGAGCACGGCGGCATCGCTGAGTCGCTGACCAACCTGTTCCGGCTCACCGGGAACGCGAGCTACCTGGCCACCGCGGAGCGCTTCTACCACGCCCTCGTCTTCGATCCGCTCGCGCTGAACCAGGATCAGCTGGCCGGCCTGCACGCCAACACCAACATCCCGAAGATGATCTCCTGCCTCCGGATCTGGGAGGAGACCGGGGACCAGCGCTACTACGACATCGCCACGAATTTCTGGCGCATCGTCACCGATCACCATTCCTATGTCATCGGCGGCACGAGCAACTACGAGCACTGGTACGCGCCCGACGTGGTGGCCGGCCAGCTCAGCAACCGCACCTGCGAGAACTGCTGCACCTATAACATGCTCAAGCTGACCAGGCTGCTCCACTTCCATCAGCCGCAACGAATAGACCTGCTCGATCACTACGAACGTGCGCTGTTCAACCAGATGCTCGGCGAGCAGGACCCTAATTCCCCGCACGGATTCAATATCTACTACACAGGCTTGTCACCGGGGGCGTTCAAGCAGCAGCCCTCATTCATGGGCACGAATCCCAACGTGTACTCCACGAACTACACCAACTTCTCCTGCGACCACGCCACCGGGATGGAGACCCAGGCGAAATTCGCTGACACCATCTATTCACGTGACGAGAAGGGGATTTTCGTCAACCTGTTCATCCCGTCCGTGGTGACCTGGGGGGACGGCGCCATGACGATCCGGCAGACCACCCGTTTCCCCGATGAGCCCCGCACCCGGATCACGGTCGCGGCCGGGCAGGCTACGGTGGCGCTTCGAGTCCGCATCCCGTCCTGGGTGGCGGGCCGGGCGCAGGCCTGGCTGAATGGCGCCCGGCTGGAGAAGCCCAGCACCCCGGGAAGCTGGCTGGTCATCGAGCGGGACTGGCAGACGGGCGACAGCCTGGAGGTCAGCCTGCCCATGCGGATCAGCCTGAATCCCACCCCGGACAACCCTGCGGTGCAGGCCGTGACGTACGGCCCGGTCGTGCTGAGTGGCGCGTACGGGGAGCGGGCGGCCACGGCGATGCCCCGGCTTGACACTGAGTCGCTCGCGCTGACCTCCCGGGACCCGCTCACGTTCGGCGCGACCACAAGCAGCACGACCACACGCCGCAGGACCACACGCGGCGGGACCACACGCGGCGGGACCACCGTGCACGAGCCGGTAACGCTCCTCCCGATCTCGCGAATGCAGCACCAGTACTACAACGTGTACTGGATTACCTGACCGCCGGATTACCTGACCGCCGGATTACCTGACCGCCGGATTACCTGACCGCCGGTTCTGGCGGCTGGTTCTGGCGGCCGGATTAACTATCCTCGGGGACCGGCCGGGAGCGCCTTCATCCTGGATCATGTACCCAGCCTGGTGAGCACGGGTCAGTCGGCTGTGATCAACCGGTAGCCGACGCCGGCGGACACCGCCTCGATTCCCGGGCCCGCGCACGCATATCTCACCGTTGCGCGATACGGAGACTGGCTCTGCTGCCGCTTGGGCCTGGCATTATAGGAAGTGATGAAGAAATCGGCGGCTACCCGCTTCCCTGTCACCGTCACGCATCTACCCGTCATGCGG
>DAIRVB010000040.1:0-13699 GCA_036803065.1 Streptosporangiaceae bacterium | reverse complement strand
GATCGCTGTGGACGCCTCGCGGAGGACGTCCTCCGCGAGGCGTCCACAGCGATCACTCAGTGCGTGGACAGTGACCTGGCCGTGCTGCGCCTGGTCGAAGATGAGTTTCCCCGTTACGCCGACTGCGCCCGCAAGGACTGGCTGCCGGTCAACTTCCTGACAGATCCGTCACCTGACTTCGAGAATTGGGCGCACGGGCACCTCAAGGACCAGTCCAGCATGGTGGTCCAGGACGTCCGCGGTGAAGAGGGCGAGGTGCTACCGCCCAGCGTCCGCGAGCCCTTGCTCCGATATGGGGTGGTGTCGCATATGGCCACGCCGTTCGGCATCGGCTCCGAACTGTATGGAGTCGTGGAGCTGGAGCGGACCCGGCCGGGTCGGCCATGGACCCCGGCCGAGGTCGACGCCATCCAGTCCATAGCGGCCGACATCGGCCGCGGGCTGAAACATGCCCGCCTGTATGAGGCCGAGAACGGTCTCGTGGAGCAGCTGAAGAGCCTGAACCAGACGAGATCCGACTTCTTCGCGACGGTCTCCCATGAGCTCCGCGCGCCGCTCACCAGCATCGAGGGTTACCTGGAGATGCTCAGGGACGAGGACGCGGGCCCGGTCAGCGCCGCGCAAGAACGGATGCTGGAGACGATCGGCCGCAATGCGATCAGGCTGCGGAACCTGATCGAAGACCTGTTCACGCTGTCGAAGATCGAGTCAGGTGGCTCCCAGGCCGTGCTGCGCCCGGTGAACCTGGTGGACGTGGTCCGCGATGCGGCCCAGGTGTTGCTGCCCTCAGTGGCGGGCACCGGGCTCACGATGACCGTGACATGCCCGGACGAGAGCCTGGTGGTCAACGGAGACGTCAGCCAGCTCGACCGGGTGGTGATGAACCTGCTCTCGAACGCCGCGAAGTTCACCTCCCCGGGCGGCCGGATCAGCCTCACGGCCGCCCGCGACGGTGACACCGCGGTGATGAGCGTCGGCGACACCGGTATCGGCGTCCCGGAGAAAGACAAAGAGGCCCTCTTCGGTCGCTTCTTCCGCGCCTCGAACGCGGTCCGGCGGTCCATTCCCGGCACCGGCCTGGGGCTCGCCATCGTCAGCAGCATCATCGCCGAGCACGGCGGTGAGGTGACCGTGCAGTCGGCGGAGGGTGTGGGAACGACGTTCAGGGTGCGGCTCCCGCTGCTGCCAGCGGACACCCCCGCGGCCCATCTGTAAAGTGGTCTGTAAGAGGGGTCTTACAGACCACTACTGACTGAATTCCCCCGTGATGAGGGCACCCACGGCGGGACGCAGCGCGGCGAGGCGGGCGGCCGCGGCCGCCCGGGCGGCCGCCAAGCTCCGGCCCGCGGTCCGCTCGACGATCTCCAGGTACGCCTTCAGCTTCGGTTCCGTGCCGCTCGGCCGGATGACGACGCGAGCGTCCGCGAGCCAGTAACGCAGCACGTCGGCGGGGGGCAGCCCGGCGCTTCCCGCGGCGAGGTCGGCCGATGAGATCACGGGCTGGCCCGCGAGCGCAGCAGGCGGATCCCGCCGCAGTGCGTTCATGACATTCGCCGGGTGCCGGGAGGCCGCCGTCAGTTGCGCGGTCAGGTGCACGCCGTGCGCGGCCTCCAGCGCATCCCAGCGGTCCAGCAGGGATAGTCCCGCCGGCCTGGCCCTGGCCAGGAGGGCGAGCACAGCGAGGGCAGCGCTGATCCCGTCCTTGTCACGGACCGTGTCGCCGATCGCGTAGCCGAGCGCCTCCTCATACCCGAATACGAAATGGCTGTCTGGCGCGTACTCGCCGGCTCGCACGATCCACTTGAAGCCGGTGAGTGTCTCCACGTAGCGGGCGCCAGCCGCTGCGGCGATCTTGGAAAGCATCGTGGAGGAGACCACTGTCGTCGCGACCAGCTGGTCCCGCGCCGGGATAGCCGCTGCGGCCTCTTCGATCAGGTAAGCACCGAGCAGAGCGCCCACCTGGTCACCGGTGAGCACCCGCCAGCCACCGTCGGCGAGCGGGTCGGGAACCGCGACGGCCAGCCGGTCGCCGTCCGGGTCGTTGGCGAGCACCAGGTCAGCGTCACGCCTGCGGGCGTCGCCCAGAGCCAGGTCCAGAACGCCCGGCTGCTCCGGGTTGGGAAAGGTGACGGTCGGGAAGTCGGGGTCGGGTTCCGCCTGGGCCGCGACCACGTGCGGCGGCTGGAAGCCCGCGCGGGCGAAGGCCCGGAGCGCGAGGCGGCCGGCGACGCCGTGCAAGGGCGTGTAGACCACGCGCAGCGGTGCGCTGGCCGGGGTCCCCTCTTCTTCCGGGCGATTCCCGGCAACGGCGTCCAGGTATGCCTGGGCCACCTCGTCGCCGTGGTGGATGACCAGCTGGTTGGTAGCTGGGCCGGCCGGGATCTGGGACAGCGGGCCGAGGGCGCGGATCGCGGCCGCGATTTGCACATCGGCGGGCGGCACGATCTGCGCGCCGTCGCCGAGGTAGAGCTTGTAGCCGTTGTCCGTGGGCGGGTTGTGGCTTGCGGTGATCATGACACCGGCCGCGGCCGACAGATGCCTGACCCCGAACGCGAGCAGGGGGGTCGGGCAGCGGCCCGGCAGCAGGTGGACGCGGAATCCCGCCCCGCTGAGCACGGAGGTGACCTCTTCGGCGAATTCCGCCGACCGGTGCCGGGCGTCCCAGCCCACGACCACTCCGGCCTTGGCCGCTCCGGGCCGGCGCTGCCGCAGCCAGCCAGCCAGGGCCGCGGTCGTGGCCCGGACAACTGCGCGGTTCATCCGGTTCGGGCCCGCACCGACGGCACCGCGCAGGCCGGCGGTGCCGAACTCCAGCCGGCCCGCGAACCGGTCGGTGAGCTCGGTGCCGGCCGCCCGGCTGCGCTCGTCGGTTCCGGTGCTGTCGGTGAGCAGCACCCGCAACTCGGCCCGGTCACCGGGATCCGGGTCCTCGGCGATCCATGCCTGCGCGCGGGCCCGCAGATCGGCCGGGATCACGTCACACCCAGGGGAGCACGCTGGCCAGCAGCGTGCCCATCTGGTCGGCGGCCGCCTTGCCCGCCGCGACCACCTCGGCATGGTCGAGACCGTGCGGTGCCAGTCCGGCCGCGAGGTTGCTGACCAGCGAGATAGCCATCACTTCGGCGCCGAGGTGGCGAGCGGCGATCGCCTCGAGCACGGTTGACATGCCCACCAGGTCGGCGCCGAGTGCGCGCAGCATCCTGATCTCGGCGGGGGTCTCATAGTGCGGGCCGGGCAGCGCGGCGTACACGCCCTCGGCCAGGCCTGGATCGGCGGCGCGGGCCAGCGCGCGCAGCCGGGGCGAGTACAGGCTGGTGAGATCGGCGAACCGGGATGGATACCCCTCGGGCGGCGGCGGCCCGGCGAGGGGCGAGCTGCCGGTCAGGTTGAGGTGATCGCGGATGATCACGGGCTGGCCAACCCGGAAGCCGTCGCGGATTCCGCCGGCCGCGTTGGTCAGCACGATCACCCGGCAGCCCGCCGCGATCGCGGTGCGCACGCCGTGTACCACGGTCGCGGGCGAGTGCCCCTCGTACAGATGGGTGCGGCCGAGGAAAACCAGCAGCCGGGTAGGGCCGGTGGCGGCGGCGGTAAGCACCATCGACCGGATACTGCCCTGGTGGCCACCGACGGTTTGCTCTGGGAAGCCGCCGAGCTCGGCCAGCGGCAGCTCCGCCACGGCCGCGCCAAGCGCGTCTGAGGCCTGGGCCCAGCCCGAGCCCAGGATAATCGCCACGTCATGAGCGGCCATGCCCGTCAGCCGGGCCAGCCGCGTGGCGCTGGCCACCGCCGCGGTGTAGGGATCGCCAGCCAGCCTGGCCCATGGCTCGGCGGTCTGATACTCGGTCATGGCTTGATGTACGGCTTCCCGTCGGCACGTGGCGGCCGACCACGGCCAACCAGGCCGGCCACGGCCACGATCGTGGCGACATAAGGGGTCATCAGCAGAATATTGGATGGGATCGGCACATTGAGTGTGGACAGGATGGACTGCAGCGTTCCGGTGAAGCCGAAGAGCAGGGCGGCCGCCACCGCACCGAGCGGCCGCCAGCGGCCGAAGATGAGCGCGGCCAGCGCGATGTAGCCCATGCCAGATGACATGTCTTTACCGAACGCTCCGACCGACCCGATGCTAAGCCAGGCACCGCCGATCCCGGCCAGCAGACCGCCGAGAATCACGTTGCGGTAGCGGGTCGCGAGGACCCGGATGCCGACCGCGTCGGCGGCGGTCGGGTGCTCGCCGACCGCCCGGACCCGCAGCCCCCAGCGGGTGCTGAACAGCCCTATCTGGACCAAGATGATCATGACGTAGGTGATGTACAGGAAAATCGTTGAATCAAAGAAGACCGGCCCGACGACCGGGATGTCACCGAGCAGCGGGACTTTGATCGCGGAGAAGGTCTGCGGCGAGTTGAGCGTGTTCTGGTACCGGGTCAGCGCCCGGTCGTACAGATACCCGGTGAGCCCGGAGGCCAGCAGGTTCAGCACCACTCCGAGGATGATCTGGTCGACCAGGTAGCGGATCGCGAACACGGCGAGCAGCAGCCCGAGCAGGCCACCGGCCAGCGACCCCATTATCAGGCCGAGCCAGAGCACGCCGAACGCGCTGGCCACCACGGCCGCTCCGAACGCGCCGAGCAGCAGCTGGCCCTCGATGGCGATGTTGATGACGCCGGATCGCTCGCACAGGCAGCCAGCCAGCGCGCCGAGGATGAGCGGGATCGATCCGACGACGGTGTTCTGCAGCAGGTTGACCAGGTTCAGCGGGATCTTGCCGGCGTCCGCCCAGCACAGCAGGGCGATGAGGAAGCACAGCAGGACGGTGGCGATCATGGTCCGCATGGCGCGCTTGCCCGGGTCGATGGCCGCCCGGGTCACGGCGAGGGCCAGGGAGACGGCGCCGACCGCGTACGCCGTGGCGGCGGCCGGCACGCGCAGGCTCGGCACATGCACGGACGCGTCAGGCAGTGCCAGTGCGAAGGTGGCCTGGCCGTGGGATGCGAAATGCCCGAAGACGAGGATGTCGATGAGGCCGAGCAGGGCGAACGTGCCCGCGGCGAGCATCCGCCGGTTCGCTTCCAGCGGGGCGCGCACGGCGCCGGCCAGTGACGTCATCGGTGCCTCCCCGTGCGGTGGCCGGAGCGTGTCGTCGGTGTCGCCTTCACCCGTTCCACCCCTTGGCAAGAACCTGGCCCTCGCCCGGCGCCCTGGCCTCACGCAGCCGGAACATGGCGCGGACCAGCGGAGGCGCGGCGATGAAGAGCACGATGAGCGCCTGGATGACCGAGACGATGTCCGCCGGGATCTGGGTGACCCCCTGCATGGCGGTGCCTCCCGCGTCCAGCGCACCGAAGAGCAGGGCCGCCAGCACGGTGCCCAGCGGCCTGGCCCGGCCGAGCAGTGCCACGGTGATCGCGTCGATGCCGAACGTGCCGTAACTCTGGAAGTTCAGCGTGTAGTCCGTGCCCTGGATCACCGCCGACGCGGCCAGCCCGGCCAGGCCGCCCGCGATGAGCATCACCACGATCCAGGTCCGCTCCACGCTCATGCCCGCGCTGCGGGCGGCGCGGGGGTTGGCGCCCACCGTGCGGAACTCAAAGCCGAGCGTGCTGCGGCTCAGCAGCCACCACACGGCTGCCGCCGCGGCCAGCGCGATGAGGAAACTCACGTTGATCCGCAGGCTGGCGCCTGCGATGTGCGGAAGCTGCGCGTTGCTGGCGATGAACGGGCTGATCAGGTCGTTGCGGCCGGGGCGCTGCATCGCTTTGGTGCTCAGCAGCCAGGACAGCAGGTAGATCATCACGTAGTTGAGCATGATCGTGACGATGACCTCGTGCGCCCCGGTCCACGCTTTCAGCGCGCCCACGATCCAGCCGAGGGCGGCCCCGCCGGCGAACGCGCCGATCAGGACCACGATGGCGTGGATGACCAGCGGCAGGTGAACACCGAAACCGAGCCAGGTCGCGACCAGGGCACCCCCGATGAACTGGCCGGTGCCGCCGATGTTGAACAGCCCGGCCCGGAACGCCAGCGCCACCGAGAGCCCGGCGAAGATGAGCGGTGTCGCGTTGACCGCGGTCTCCGACAGTGGGTTGAATACAGCGGCGGCAGAGCCGCCGTGGAACGCCGCTGACACGGTGTGCGGGTTGAGGATCGCGCCCTCGAACATGTTCGAGTAGGCCGCGGCGACGCTGTGCCACGCTGCCGCGATCGCGGCGCCCGGCGCGGAGAACAGCGTCCCCCAGGCGCTGAGCACCACCGGGTCGGTGAAGGCGATGAGCAGCCCGCCGATCACCATGGCCGCCACGATGGCGAGCACCGTGACGACCACCGAGTTGCCGTGGATGATCGCATCCAGCACCGCCCGGCCGAGGGTGAGACGCTCGCCGGGGGGCTGGCCCCCGTCACCAGGTGGCCCGGTGGGGGGCTGGCCGCCGTCGGTGCGCCCGGACTGAGCCGGGGGCTCAGCGGCTGGCGCCGGCTCAGTCACTGGCCGGCCCGTGCTCGTCGGTGGGCCCGGGCTCCCCGGGGGTTTCCGCCCTCGCGGGTTCCTCAGTGGTTCCCTCGGGTTCCCCGGAGGTTTCCGCGCTCGCGGGCTCATCGCCGGTTCCCGGTTCATCGCCGGTCCCCGCGCCGGCCATCAGCAGGCCAAGCTCCTCCACCGGGACAGTGGGCGGCCGGATGCCGGTTATCCGCCCTTCGTACATCACCGCGATGCGGTCGGCCAGGGCGTAGATCTCGTCGAGTTCGGAGGAGATGATCAGGACCGCCACCCCCTGATCCCGTTCGGCCACGATGCGGCGGTGCACGAACTCGATGGAGCCCACGTCGAGGCCCCGGGTCGGCTGGCTGGCCACGAGCAGCCGCAGTTCGCGGCCGATCTCGCGAGCCAGGATGACTTTCTGCTGGTTGCCGCCGGACAGGGTGCCGGCGGGGGTCGCTATCGACGTGGTCCGGATGTCGAACTGCTCGACCCGGGTCAGCGCGGCGGTCCGGATGGCGTCCAGGTTGAGGGCGACACCGGTGGCGAACGGCGGCCGGTCGTAGACGTCCAGGACGAGGTTGTCGGCCACCGAGAAGTCGGCTACCAGCCCGTCTTCCGTGCGGTCCTCGGGGATGTAGCCGACTCCGGCGCGCAGCCGCTGCCTGGGCGTGGCGTGGGTGATGTCCCGGCCGGCCAGGTGCACGGAGCCGCCGGACGCCGGGCGCAGCCCGAGCAGCGCCTCGCACAACTCGCTCTGCCCGTTGCCCTGGACTCCAGCCACGCCGACGATCTCCCCGGCCCGCACCTGCAGTGACACGCCGTCCACCGCGATCTGCCCGTGGTCGTCGTGGACGGCCAGGTTCGCGGTGTCCAGCACGACATCCCCGGGTGCCGCTGGGTCCTTGCGGACCTTGAGCTCCACGGCGCGGCCCACCATCAGCGAGGCGAGCTCGGAATCGCTCGCGGTGGGCAGGCGTTCGCCCACCACCCTGCCCCGCCGGATGACCGTGATCGTGTCGGCGATCTCCTGGACCTCCTTGAGCTTGTGGGAGATGAAGACGATCGACCGGCCGCCGGCCCGCAGCTCGCGCATGATGCGGAACAGGTCCTGTGTCTCACCGGGCGTCAGGACCGAGGTGGGCTCGTCCAGGATGAGCACGCTCGCCTCGCGGAGCAGGGCCTTGACGATCTCCACCCGTTGTTGCACGCCTACCGGCAGGTTCTCCACGTAGGCGTCAGGGTCGACCTCCAGGCCGAACCGGGCCGACAGTTCGAGCACCTCGCGGCGGGTGCGGCGCCGGTCGAGCAGGCCGAAGAGGTGGGTGCGCTCAACGCCGAGGGTCACGTTCTCCGCCACGGTGAACACCGGCACCAGCATGAAGTGCTGATGCACCATGCCGATGCCAGCGTTGATCGCGTCCTTCGGCGAGCGGAACGAGACGGCCTGGCCGTCGATCATGATCTCGCCCTCGTCGGGCTGCTGGAGCCCGTAGAGGGAGTTCATCAGCGATGTCTTGCCAGCGCCGTTCTCGCCGAGCAATGCGTGGATCTGCCCCGGCTGCACCACCAGGTCGATGTGGTCGTTGGCTACGAGGCTGCCGTAGCGCTTCGTGATCCCCTTGAGCTCGAGCTTCACCGGCGGCTTCTCCTGTGGTGCCAGCCGGTGTCCCGGGCTGCGCCCGGGACACCGGCTGGTCGCTTACACCGGGCTCTTGGTCGGCGTCTGGATGGTGCCGCTGATGATGCCCTGCTTGATCTGGGCCAGCTCCGACTGGAGCGCGGCCGGAACCTTGCTGGCGAAGTCATGGTAGGGGGCGAGCTGCACCCCGCCATTCGCCAGGGTGCCGATGTAGTTGCCGCCCTTGAAGGACTTGTTGGCGGCCGAGGTCACCGCGCCCTTGACCGCGGTCTGGATGCCCTTCTCCACGCTGGTGATGAAGTACTTGCAGTACTGGGCGGCGCTGACGCAGCCGTCGGTGTCCACCCATTCCATGTTCACGTTCTGGCCGTTCTGGTCGGCCTGCTGGACGGCCTTGGCCCCGCCGAGGCCAACGTTGCCGGCTACCGGGAAGATGATGTCAGCGCCCTCGGAGATGAAGGTCTGGGTGAGCTGCTGCCCCTTGGTCTGGTTCGTGAAGTCGCCGGTGAAGTTGCCGTTCTGGGTCGGCTCGCTCCAGCCGAGAACCTTCACGTTCGTGTGGTGCTTGGTGTTGTAGTACTGGACGCCGTCGTAGAACCCGTCCATGTAGATGGTGACGGTGGGCAGCTTCTGGCCGCCGAAGGTCGCCACCTTGTGCGTCTTCGACATGCCGGCGGCCAGATAACCACCGAGGAAGCCGTCCTGCACCGTGTTGAACAGCAGCGCGTCCACGTTCTTCAGCGGCGGCGTGTAGTTGTAGTCCACGATCGCGAACTTCTGGCTCGGGCTCTTCTTCGCCGCCGCCTGGGTTGCGTCGCCCATCAGGAAGCCGACGGTGACGATGATCCCGCATTTCTGGCTGACGAACTGGTTGATGTTCGGCACGTAGCTGCTTTCCGACGTGGACGACAGATACTGGCCGGAGACTCCGCTGCCCTCCGCCTCCTGGACCCCCTGCCAGGACGACGCGTTGAAGGACCGGTCGTCGATGCCGCCGGTGTCGGTGACCATGCACGCCTTGAATGAGGCCGCCGATCCGCCGCTCGAAGCGCTGCTTGACGCGCCTCCCGAGGACGAGGACTTACTGCTGCCGCAGCCGGCGGCGAGCAGCGCCAGCACGCTGAGTGCCGCGGCTGCCCGGACGGTCTGTCTCACGGTTACCTCCTTTTCTTGAGCGGCCTGCACCGCCCCGCACGGGCCAAAGGCCCCGGCTATCCGCCCCGCCGACGAGGGCACCGAGATCCCAAACGCCCCACTCTGGGATGCCCGCAGGTTAGACCTGGCCGGGCGTCCGGGGAAGTCAGCGGGCCGCACGGCGGCCTTGCCGTTGCCAAATCGAAACGCGGTCGACCCCAGCCGTGATCCACGATTACGGCAGGCGCGGAGATAACGTCACAGGCGTGGAGATCGACTGGTCCCGGTTGCGCGCGGCCGCTACGGAGGTGGCGGGACGCGCCTATGCGCCGTACTCACGGCTGCGGGTTGGCGCGGCCGGCCAGACCCCTGACGGCCGGGTCGTCCTGGGCTGCAATGTGGAGAATGCCTCCTATGGGCTGACCCTGTGCGCCGAATGCGGGCTGGTCTGCGCGCTGCACGCGAGTGGCGGCCGCACATTCGTCGCGGTGAGCGTGGTGGCGGCCGACGGGGATCCGCTGCTGCCGTGCGGCCGCTGCCGCCAGCTTCTCCTCGAAACGGCGGGACCCGGGCTGCTCGTCGACACCAGTTCCGGCCCGCGTGCGCTGGCCGAACTGCTGCCCGGTGCATTTACCAAGGATGACCTCGATACGCGGCGAAGCCGCGATGCATGACCCCGCGATGCATGACCCCGCGATGCATGACCCCGTGCTTCGAGACCCTGTGCTTCACGACACCGTCGAGCTGATCCGGGCCAAGCGGGACGGCTGGCCGCTCACCGAGGCGCAGATCCGCTGGCTGATCGACGCTTATCTGCGCGGTGAGGTGGCCGACGAGCAGATGTCCGCGCTGCTGATGGCCATCTATTTCCGCGGCCTGGATCAGGCGGAACTGCGCGCGTGGACCGCGGCCATGGTGGACTCCGGGGAGCATCTCGACCTCAGCGCGGCGGGGCGGCCGACCGTAGACAAGCATTCCACTGGCGGAGTCGGCGACAAGGTCTCGTTGATTCTCGCGCCGCTGGTGGCGAGTTGCGGCGCGGCTGTCCCGCAACTGTCCGGGCGGGGCCTCGGTCATACCGGTGGCACCCTGGACAAGCTGGAGTCCATTCCTGGCTGGCGGGCCGCGCTTCCGCCCGCCGAGATGCTCGCCGTGCTGCGGGAGACCGGCTGCGTGATCTGCGCCGCCGGGCCCGGGCTGGCCCCCGCTGACCGGCGGCTGTACGCGCTGCGCGACGTCACAGGGACTGTTGAGTCGATCCCGCTCATCGCCAGTTCCATCATGTCCAAGAAGATCGCCGAGGGGACGGCGGCGCTGGTGCTCGACGTGAAGGTCGGCAGCGGAGCGTTCATGCGTGACGTGGCTGATGCCCGGCTGCTGGCGCAGACCATGGTGACTCTCGGCGAGGAGCACGGGGTGCGTACCTCCGCGCTGCTCACCAGCATGGACACGCCGCTCGGGCGCTGCGTCGGCAACGCCCTCGAGGTCGAGGAGGCCGTGGCCACGCTGGCCGGCGATGGGCCGCCGGACCTGGTCGATGTGGTGCTCGCGCTGGCCGCCGAGATGCTCCGGCTGGCCGGGATCGACGCGGACCCCGTGGCTGCGCTGGCCGACGGCAGGGCCCTGGCCACTTACCGGGCGATGATCGCCGCCCAGGGCGGCGATCCCGACGCGCCGCTGCCGCACGCCGCGGCGGGGCGGCTGGTGCCTGCCCCTGAGTCTGGCTGGCTGGGCCGGCTGGACGCGCGGGCGGTTGGGGTCGCCGCCTGGCGGCTCGGCGCGGGGCGGGCCCGCAAGGAGGATCCGGTCAGCGCCGTGGCGGGCGTGCGCTGCCTGGTCAAGCCGGGGGAGCGGGTCAGCCGCGGTCAGCCCGTCCTGGAACTGCTGGCGGACGACGAGGCCCGGTTCGAGCGGGCCCTGGAGGCGCTGGCAGGCGGGATCGAGATCGTTCCCGATCGGCCGCTCGCAGCCGGCTCCCTCGTCATCGAGCGCCCCATCTGTGACAATGGGTAGCGTGGCCCCCACTGTCGAGGAGATCCGGGCGGTTCCCAAGGTCCTGCTGCACGATCACCTCGATGGTGGCCTGCGGCCGGCCACTGTTGTCGAACTGGCCCGCGACATCGGCTATGACCGGCTTCCCTCGGCGGATGTCGACGAAGTCGCCCGGTGGCTGCGGCGTGGTGCCAATCGTGGTCATCTCAAGTACTACCTGGATGCGTTCCAGCACACGGTGGCGGTCATGCAGACCCCGGAGGCGCTGACCCGGGTGGCGGCCGAATGCGCCGAGGACCTCGCCGACGACGGCGTGGTCTACGCGGAGGTGCGGTTCGCGCCCGAGTTGCACGTGGCCGGGGGACTCACCCTGGAGCAGGTGGTCGCCGCGGTGCTCGACGGATTCCGGATCGGCAGCGTCGGGCGGGGTATAACGGTATATTCCCTGCTCACGGCGATGCGCACCGCGGCGCGCTCGCTGGAGATCGCCGAGCTCGCGGTGCGGCACCGGGACGAGGGCGTGGTGGGGTTCGACATCGCCGGGGCCGAGGCGGGCAGCCCGCCGACCCGGCACCTGGACGCCTTCCAGTACGTGGAACGGGAGAACTTCCACATCACCATCCATGCGGGGGAAGGGTTCGGGCTCCCGTCCATCTGGGAGGCGCTGCAATGGTGCGGCGCGGAGCGCCTCGGTCACGGGGTACGCATCGTGGACGACATCCGGATCACCCCGGACGGCACCGCCGCGCTGGGCCGGCTGGCCAGTTTTGTCAGGGACCGGCGGACCCCACTGGAGATGTGCCCCACATCGAACGTGCAGACCGGTGCCGCGACGTCGATCGAGGCCCACCCGATCCGGCTGCTGCGCCAGTTGTCGTTCCGGGTGACGGTGAACACCGACAACAGGCTGATGAGCGGGGTGACCCTGTCCTCGGAGTTCGCGCGGCTGGCTGAGGTGTTCGGCTACGGCTGGTCGGACATCGAGTGGCTGACGATCAACGCGATGAAGAGCGCATTCGCCCACTTCGACCAGCGGCTCCGGATCATCAACACGGTCATCAAACCGGGGTTCGCCACCGCACGGGCGGCCAGCGACGCGGTGGTCCGGCTCGAAGGGCGGGAAAGGTGAGCGCGGCGTGGACGCAGAGCCCGTGACCCAGGCCCCGTTGACTGTGCCGATCGGAGCCACGGCGCCGGCCGGGCGGCCCTGGTCGGCGGAGATTGTGGCCTCGGACGCCGCGCTCCGCCAGGTCCTGCACGGGCTGCCGGGAGTGGATCAGGTGGGAGTGCAGGAGAGGGCGGCCGCCCTGGCAACCAGGTCGATCAAGCGGGACGCCAAGATGTGGGCCCTTGACATGGCGGTCCGCATGGTTGACCTCACCACGCTGGAGGGCGCGGACACGCCCGGCAAGGTCCGCGGGCTGTGCGTGAAGGCCCGGCAGCCGGATCCCGCTGACCCCACGGTCCCGCCGGTCGCCGCAGTCTGCGTGTATCCGGACCTGGTGCCCGTGGCCAAGGGTGAACTAGCAGGCGGCCGGGTCCTGGTGGCGTCCGTGGCCACGGCGTTCCCGTCGGGCCGCGCCTCGCTGGCGGTCAAGCTGGCTGACGTCGCGGATGCGGTGGCTGCCGGCGCCGACGAGGTGGACATGGTCATCGATCGCGGCGCGTTCCTTTCCGGGCGGTACGGGCAGGTATGCGAGGAGATCCGCGCGGTCCGCGAGGCATCCGGTCCTGCCCATCTCAAGGTGATCCTGGAGACCGGTGAGCTGGCCACGCTCGACAATGTCGCCCGCGCGTCGTGGCTGGCCATGCTGTCAGGCGCTGATTTCATCAAGACCTCCACCGGCAAGGTGTCTCCGGCCGCCACACCCCCCGTGGCACTGGTGATGCTGGCCGCCGTCCGCGACTTTGCCGAGGCGACTGGCCGCCGGGTTGGCGTCAAGGTGGCCGGTGGTGTGCGAACTGCCAAAGACGCCATCCGCTATCTGGTGCTCGTGCGCGAGACCGCAGGCCCGGAGTGGCTCAGCCCGGCACTGTTTCGCATCGGAGCATCCAGCCTGCTTAACGACCTGCTCATGCAGCGCAGCAAGCAACTCACCGGTGCCTACGCTGGAGCCGATTACTTCACCATGGACTGACGGGCTCTGCGGACTGACGGGCTCTGCGTCGGCGCCGTTCGCCCGCCACCTCGCTGCCCGCCGTCGCGACGCTGCCCACCACCTCGTTCCCTCGCTCTCGGGCTCACCTCGCGCGTGATCGCTCCTGTTTAAGTTCGGGTGATCTTGACGGGATTTGGGTATCCGGCGTAGGAAGTCATCGGGGGGTTCTGCGATGGAGGAGGACTCTCGATGAGCAGACTGGTCCGCGGGCTGGTAGCGATCTTAGTCGCCGCCCCCTAGCGCGAGTTTCCTGGATAAGTTGATCTTCGGGGTTAACGCCGCAGGTCAGAG
>DAIRVB010000039.1:0-13724 GCA_036803065.1 Streptosporangiaceae bacterium | reverse complement strand
CCGGCCGGGCCGGCGGCAACCCGCCGGGTTAGGGCTCACTGTCACGTTCCCGTAACAGTGAGCCCGAGGCCTTGAGTCCCGTACCCGGACGAAATACGCTCCCCACATCTCGCTTGGTAAGCGCTTACCTTACCGGGGAACACTCGGCGTCGGATAAGGGAGCACTCCCTGAGGCGCGCCTGGTAAGCGCTTACCACATTGAGAGGCAGGACCTTCCCGGGCACTCAGACACCGGGCAAGGACAGCGGCTGCCGCGAAGGAGCGTGCCGGTGGACCAGGGCGACACGGGCCACACCCCGCCAACGATCTACGACGTGGCGCGGGTGGCAGGCGTGTCGATCGCTTCTGTTTCCCGGGTGCTCAACGGACGCCGAAACCCGCTCCCCGACACCAAGCAGCGTGTTCAGGAGGCGGTCGCCGAGCTCGGCTTCATTCCGGATGGCGCGGCGCGCGCGCTGAGCGCCCGGCTCAAGGAGGTCATCGGGGTCGTCATCCGGCGGGCGTCCGTGACCATCACGGACACGGGCGTGTTCGAGGACGAGGAAGAGAGCCTGCAGTTCCCCGACCTGATCAATCGGGGTATCGAGGTGGCAGCCCAGCAGCGCGACTACAACCTGCTGGTCAGTTCCGTCGACGTGGATGATCACGACTACAGCAGGCGCATCTTCGCCCTGGCCCGCAAGAGCGACGGCCTGATCCTGCACGACCGGGTACTCGACCCCGGCCAGCTCGAGCGGCTCTCCCGGCAGATACCAATAGTCACGCTGGCCGGGCGTCCGACCAAGACCACGTCGAATGTGGGCGGCGACAACCAGACCGGCATGCGGGACATAGCGCGCCATCTTCTGCGCGACCATGGCTGCCGCACGCTCGCCTACCTGGGCGGGCACGCTGACAGCCCGGACAACCTGGCCCGGGGCGCGGCGTTCGAGGCCGAGGTGACCGCGGCCGGTGCGACCTTTGTGGATGGCCCGCAATGGCAGGCCAATTACTGCGCGGCCGGCGGCGCACGGGTCATCGACCGGCTCCTGGCCAGTGGTTCCACTCTCCCCGAGGCCATCGCGTGCGCAAACGACCAGACGGCGCTGGGCGTCGTCTATGCCCTCATCCAGCACGGCATCGATGTGCCCAGGGACGTGGCGGTCACCGGTTTCGACGACATCCCCGTCGCCCGTCACGTGCGACCCCAGCTCACCACCGTCCGGCAGCCGATCCAGGAACTCGGCGCTACCGCATTCGAGGTGCTGTTCTCCATGATCGGACACGGAGGGGCGGCCCGGCGTGATGTCGTGCTGCCCACCCGGCTGATTCGCCGCGAGAGCTGCGGCTGCCCGCCCGACCACTCCTCGCCCACGTGGCGAGCAGCCTGAAGGAGGGCAGCCATGCGCGTGATCGCCCGCAGGATCGGCTTCTACATCCTGACCGCCATAGCCGCGGTCACGGTGGACTTCTTCATCCCCCGGGTCATGCCGGGCGACCCGGTGAACGCGGTCCTGGCCAAAATGCAGGGTGTCAACGTCACCAAGGCCACCCGCCAGGCGCTCGAGCTGCAGTTCGGCGGCACCGGGACCCCGGCCGGCCTGTGGGGCCAGTACACGCACTTCTGGTGGACCGTCCTGCACGGCAACCTCGGGATCTCGACCAGTAACGGCGAGCAGCCGGTGACCACCGTGATCCGCGGCGCGCTGCCCTGGACGCTTGGCCTGGTCGGCACGGCCACGGTGCTGAGCTTCGCGCTCGGCACGCTGCTCGGCGTCCTCATCGCCTGGCGGCGCGGAACCTGGCTGGACAGCCTGCTGCCGGCCACCACGTTCTTCCAGGCGGCACCGTACTTCTTCCTCGCCTTCCTCGCGATCGACCTGTTCGCCACCAAGCTGGGCTGGTTCCCGAGCAGCCGGGCCTACGGCCAGCTCGACTTCCCCGGCTTCAACTGGCCCTACATCTCGGACGTGCTCGACCATGCGGTGCTGCCCGCCCTGACGATCGTGGTCGCCTCGGCGGCCGGCTGGATCGTCGGCATGCGGAACGTGATGATCACCACGATGGACGAGGACTACGTCCTCATCGCGCAGGCCAAGGGCCTGGCCAAGCGGCGGGTGGTCTGGTACGCGGCGCGCAACGCGATCCTGCCCAGCGTGTCGAGTTTCTCGCTGGCCATCGGCTTCATTGTCTCCGGGGCGCTGCTCACCGAGTTCGTATTCAGCTATCCCGGGCTTGGCTTCCTCATGCTGACCGCCGTCCAGGAAAGCGACTTCCAGCTGCTCCAGGGCATCTTCCTGATCATCACCCTGGCCGTTCTCGCGGCGAACCTGGCCGCCGATTTCGTCTACGTGTTCCTCGACCCCCGCGTGCGTCAGGAGGCCTGAGCGATGGCCGTCGGCTTGACCGAAGAACTTGGCGGAGCCCCCATTCCCGGGCCCGTGGTCACCACGAGCGTCCCCCGGCGGGGCCGCCGCGTGCAGCTGCCCAGGTCGCCGAAGATCCTGGCCGGACTCGGGATGATGGTCTTCTTCCTGTTCATCGCCGTGCTCGGCCCCACGCTCGCGCCCCAGAATCCGTCCGCCAGCGCCTCCACCACGGGTTCCCTGCCGCTCCCCCCCTCCGCCGCGCACTGGCTGGGCACCACCCAGCAGCAGCAGGACGTGTTCTCCCAGCTTCTGACGGGCGGGCGGAGCACGGTCCTGGTCGCCTTCGTCGCCAGGCTGCTGGCCACCGCCCTCTCGGTGCTGATCGGCGTCACGGCGGGCTTCGCCGCCGGGCGGACCGACGACCTGCTCTCCATGCTGGCCAACTTCTTCCTGGTCATGCCCGCCCTGCCGTTGCTCATCGTCATCTTCGGGTTCCTGCCGTCGTCCGGCGGCAGCGACGACGCGCTGATCGGGGCGATCATCGCGATCACCGGCTGGGCGTGGGGCGCCCGGGTGCTCCGGGCGCAGACCCTCTCCCTGCGCAACCGCGACTACGTGGAATCGGCCCGGCTCATCGGCGAACGCGGCTGGCGGATCATCAGCTTCGAGATCATGCCGAACCTGATCCCCATCATCGCTTCGTCCTTCCTGTTCACGGTGCTCTACGGGGTCGGCACCTACACCGCGCTGGCCTTCCTCGGCCTGGTCAATCCCAACCACTGGAGCTGGGGCGCGATGTTCTTCTTCGCCCAGGTCTCGAACGCCGAGCTGAGCGGTTACTGGTGGTGGTACATACCGCCCGGGCTCGCCGTGGCCCTGCTGGGCACCTCGCTGGCCCTGCTCAACTTCGGGATCGATGAGTTCATCAACCCGCGGCTGCGGGTGGCGGGCCTGTCCAGGCGGCAGGCGAAGCGTGAGCGGACGCTGGCCCCGCCCCGGCGATTCGTGCTCGGCCTGACGCCGGTCATCCGGCCGCCAGGGGCGGCGAACGGCCGCGCGGGGACAGCAGGCCAGCCGCCCGGCGAAGCCGCCCGGACCGGCACGGTCCCGGCTGGCAGGCACTGGGGAATCCGCGGAAGGGGCCGACGGTGATGGTGGGTCGGGACGGGAACGCCGTGACCAGGATCCCGGCACGGGCCGGTGGGCCAGCCCTGGGCGAGCCGCTACTCGAGGTCAGCGGATTGTGCGCGGACTACGGCGTGGGGTCGCAGGCCGTCCACGCGGTGCTGGACACCGACCTGGTGCTGCGCCGCGGCGAGGTGCTCGGCCTGGCCGGGGAGAGCGGCAGCGGAAAGTCAACGCTGGCCTATGCGATCACCAGGCTGCTCCGCCCGCCCGGCCTGATCACCGGGGGCGATGTCCGCTATTACACCGACCAGGGACACACCGTGGACCTGCTCGCCGCCGGGGAGGACGAGCTGCGGGTGCTCCGCTGGTCGCAGATCTCCGTCGTCATGCAGAGCGCCATGAACGCGCTCAACCCGGTGCTCTCGATCGGTTCCCAGCTCACTGACGTGCTCAAGGCGCACCAGCCGACCATGAGCAGGGCCACCCGGCGGACGCGGGCCGCGGAGCTCCTCGACATGGTGGGTATCACCGCCGACCGGCTGGGCAGCTACCCGCACGAGCTGTCCGGCGGCATGCGGCAGCGGGTGATGATCGCCATGGCCCTGGCGCTGCGGCCGCACATCGTCATCATGGATGAGCCCACCACGGCGCTCGACGTGGTCACCCAGCGGGAGATCCTCGAAGAGCTCATGGAGCTGCGCAAACGGCTCGGCTTCGCGGTCCTGTTCATCACGCACGACCTCTCCCTGCTGATCGAGATCGCCGACTCGATCGCCGTGATGTACGCGGGCCGGCTGGTCGAGCGAGCGGCCGCGACGGCCCTGTTCCGTGCCCCCCGGCACCCATACACCCTGGGGCTGCTCAGCTCCTTCCCCGCCCTGCACGGCCCGCGCCAGCACATGACGGGCATCCCCGGCTCCCCCCCTGACCTGCGGCGGCTGCCCAGCGGCTGCGTATTCCACCCGCGCTGCCCCTATGTCATGGACCGGTGCCGCACAGATTCACCCCCGCTGCTCCGCATGGCGACCGGGCACCAGCGGCTCGCCGCGTGCTGGCTGCAGGACGGAGCGCAGGCCCCGCCTGCCCCGCTGGCCCGGCCCGAGCCGGGCCCGGATCGCACCGCCGCGCCGGAGCCGCTGGCTGATGCCACGCACGAGCCGGAACCGCTGGCTCAAGCCACGCACGAGCCAGTGCCCGATGGGAGCCAGCCGTGACTGACCTCGACACTGCCACCCCGCCGGCCGCCACCGGCTCGACGCTGCTGGAAGCGCGTGGCCTGACCAAGCACTTCCCGACGCATCAGGGCGGCCTGGCCAAGAGCCGCCTGCTGGTTCGCCGCCGCCTAGCTGCCGGCGAACCAGCAGGCACCATGGTGCACGCGGTGGAGGACGTCTCGCTCGCCCTGCCCGAGTCGCACATCACCGCCGTCGTCGGGGAGAGCGGTTCCGGTAAATCCACGCTGGCCCGGATGCTCGCCCGGCTGATCAAGCCCACCTCGGGCAGCCTCCTGCTCGGCGGCACCAAGGTGCCGGCCTCGAACCGGCGCAGGCGGGGCTACACCCGCCTGGTGCAGATGGTCCTCCAGGATCCGTTCTCGTCGCTCAATCCCGTGCACGACGTGCGGTACCACATCGCCCGGCCGCTCATCGTGCACAATCTGGGCGGAACCGCGGGCAGCCTGGACGCCACGGTCGCGGGCCTGCTCGAACGGGTGGCGCTCAGCCCGGCCGACCAGTTCCTCCGCAAGTACCCGCACGAGCTGTCCGGCGGGCAGCGGCAGCGCGTGGCCATCGCCCGCGCGCTGGCGGTCCAGCCCCGGATCCTGCTCGCTGATGAGCCGGTCTCGATGCTCGACGTCTCGATCCGGCTCGGCATCCTCAATCTCCTGGGCGACCTGCGTGAGCGGGACGGGCTCGCCATCCTCTACATCACCCATGACATCGCCTCCGCCCGCTACCTGGCCGACGACATCATGGTCATGTACGCAGGCCAGGTCGTCGAGTCCGGGCCGTCCCGGTCACTGACCGACGAGCCGGCCCACCCCTACACCCAGCTCCTGCTCAGCGCGGCGCCCGACCCTGACCGGGCCGAACCGCCCTCGCTCCAGGGGCGGGGCTCACCGCCGAGCCTGGTCACGCCACCGAGCGGCTGCCGCTTTCACCCGCGATGCCCGCATGCGATGACGGTCTGCGCCCAGCGAAACCCGCCGGGCTTTGAGGTGGCCTCCGGTCACCTCAGTGCCTGCTGGCTACACGCCCAAGGCCTGGACACCGAACAGGCCCGGCCACTGGCAGGGCGGGCGGATGACCGCCCGCCGACGCCTTCCAGAACCGCACCTGACCCGGGAGAGGAGACGTGATGAACCGGGCTGCCACGTCGCGGGTACCGCCCTGAGTCCCTGACGGAACATAACTGCGGCCACGCGCAGGGGCAGCGCCCGGCCGACCCGCAGACCGCCCCACTGACATCAAGACCCCGACACGGTCCTTAACAACAGGCCGGCGACGAGCCGGCCGGGCATTACGGAGTTTAAAGCAATGAGACACACAGTCCTGAAGAGCGTGGCTGTGGCAGGCGTCCTCGCCATGGGCATGGCGGCCTGCAGCAGCACGAAGAACAATTCATCCGGCGGCAGTTCCCCGGCCGCCGGCACGGGCAAGACCCTGGTCGTGGAGAGCACCGCGCTTTCTCCGATGACCGACACTTTCAGCCCATATTCGGCGACCTCCACCGGTTATGTGACGCACGCGGTGGCCCTGTACAACGAGCCGCTTTTCATCTTCAACACGGTGAATTCGACCCAGGCCCCGGTCCCCATGCTGGCGACCGGCGACACCTGGTCGAACGGCGGCAAGACGCTGAGCATGACCATCCGGCAGGGCGTGAAGTGGAATGACGGCAAGGCGTTCAGCGCCGCCGACGTCGCGTACACGTTCAACCTGTTCATCAAGAATCCATCGCTCAATATCATAGGCACGCCGATCCCGACCAGCGCCACCTCATCCGGCAACACGGTGACGCTGAACTTCAGCACGCCCGAGTACGCGAACCTGTTCCTCATCGGGCAGGTCAACATCCTCCCGCAGCACATCTGGTCGTCCGTGGGGGATCCGACGAAGTTCGCCGACGCCAGCCCGGTCGGCACCGGCCCGTTCATGCTCGACAAGTTCAGCCCGCAGGGCTTCAGCATGAAGCAGAACCCGTACTTCTGGGACAAGAGCAAGCTGCACGTGCCGGAAGTCAATTTCCCTTCATACACGTCGAACGCCAACCTGGTCCCGCCGGTCGCCAGCGGGGCGATTGACTGGGCGGGCAACCAGATAGCCGGCATCAAGGCGAATTACCTGGACAAGAGCCCGGACAACCACACCTGGACGTCCACCCCCCCGTACCTCAGCAGCAACAACGTGGTGGGCCTGTGGTTCAACGTCACCAAGGCGCCGATGAACGATGCCGCAGTCCGGCAGGCAGTCAGCCTCGGCATCAACCGCGACCAGCTCTCCGCGCAGGGCGAGGCCGGCAACGAGGCGCCGGTGACCTCATCGAGTGGCCTGCTGCTCCCCCGGGACAGCACATTCCTGAACTCGTCGCTCGCCAACGACCTGCCGGCCACCGGTGACGCGGCCAAGGTCAGCTCCATCCTCACGGCTGACGGATGGGCCAAGACGGGCGGCAAGTGGACGAAGAACGGGAAGCAGATCACCTTCTCCATCGAAGACCCGATCCCCTACAGCGATTACTACCTGGACGCCCAGCTGATCACCCGCCAGCTCAACGGGCTCGGCTTCAACGTCACGGTCAAGGGCGTTGGTGACCCGAACGTGTGGAACGCCGATGTGGCCAACGGCACCTTCGACACCGCCATCCACTGGAGCGCGCAGGGCCCCACGCCGTACTTCATCTACGACAACGAGATCGACAGCACGCTGACCGCGGCAGTCGGCAAGCCGGCCGGCGCCAACTTCGGCCGCTACTCCAACCCGCAGGTGCAGGCAGCACTCACCCAGTACGCCGGCACCAGCGACAACGCGGCCCAGGCGGCGGCGATCACCAAGCTCGAGACCATCATGTCGACGCAGGTCCCGGTCGCCCCGCTGCTGTACGGCGCGGCCTGGGCGGAGTTCTCGACCAGGCACTACACCGGCTGGCCGTCGCCCAGCAACGCCTACATGGACCCAGGTCCCAACTCGCCGTACCTGGAGTACACGATCCTTCAGCTCAAGGCAGTCTCCTGACCGGGGCAGATCCGGGCGGAAGGACAACCTCAGCGATATGACAACCCACTCCTGCGGGTGGGTCCCGCCCGGCCGGTTCTCCGGCCGGGCGGGTCGTCGCCCGCACCCCCAGACTCCAGGGGGCCCCCGATGACGGCGGGCTCCGCCAGTACTGAGGCCACGGAGGAGGGCGACCGGATCGCTGCCCTCTCCGTTGAGGAGAAAGTGCGCCTGCTGACCGGCGCGGACAGCTGGCGAACACACGGCTCCGCCCCCCTCGGGCTCCGTCCGATGATCACATCGGACGGCCCGGCCGGGGTGCGGGGCATCACCCTGGATGACCGCAACCCATCCGCCAGCCTGCCCTGCCCTTCCGCGCTCGGCGCTACCTGGGACAGCGAGCTCGTGCTCGAGCTCGCCGCCGCCCTGGGCGCCGAAGCCCGGAGCAAGGGGGTCGACATCCTGCTGGCTCCCACCATCAACCTGATGCGCACGCCGCTCGGCGGCCGGGGCTTCGAGTGCTTCTCGGAGGATCCCCTGCTGGCGGCCCGGATCGCTGTCGCGTACGTGCGGGGCGTCCAGTCGGCCGGCGTCGCTGCGACGGTCAAGCACTACGTCGGCAACGATTCGGAGACCCAGCGCTGGAGCTATGACGCCCGGATCGCCGAGCACGTGCTCCGCGAGCTGTACCTGATCCCCTTTGAGGCCTGCGTCCGCGAGGCGGACACCGCACTGGTCATGGCCGCGTACAACGCGGTCAACGGCAGCCGGATGACCGAACACGCCGCGCTGCTCCAGGATGTCCTCAAGGGCGAGTGGGGCTTCACCGGGGTTGTCGTCTCCGACTGGGACGCAGCCCGCAGCACGGTGCCCGCCGCGATGGCGGGGCTCGACCTGGCGATGCCCGGACCGGACGGCCCCTGGGGCGACGCGCTGGTCCGTGCGGTCCACGAAGGTGCGGTCGCCGAGGCGGTGATCGACGACAAGGTGCTGCGCCTCGTGCGCGTCGCCCGCAGACTGGGCGCGCTCAGCGAACCAGGCCCCGCCGGGGCAGCCCCAGCCGGGGCTGGCCCCGCGAGCGACGGCCAGCTGGCCTCACCCGGGCCTGACCCGGCGAGCGACGGGCACCTGGTCTCATCCGGGCCACTGCTTACCGATCCCCGGTTGCTGCGGCGGGCGGCAGCGGCCTCGTTCGTCCTGCTCAGCAACTCCGGCGACGCGCTGCCCATAAACCCGGCCAGCATCAGCCGGGTCGCCCTGATCGGCCCCAACGCTGTTCACCCGGTCATCCAGGGCGGCGGCAGCGCGGGCGTGATCCCGGTCACCGTTTCCACGCCGGCCGATGCGCTACGGCAGGCCATGGCCGGCCGGGCATCGGTCACCGTGACGCCTGGCTGCCAGACCTGGGCGACCGTGCCCGAACCGGTGGCCGGGTCGGTCAGTGATCCGGCCACCGGTGAGCCGGGCGTCCGGCTGGAGTTCCGTTCGGCCAATGGGACACTGCTCGCGGCCGAGCACCGGAACTCGACGCTGTGCGCCTGGTGGGGCGAAGGGCTGCCGCCGGGCGTGGGCTGGGGTGAGGGCGGCAGCATCTCGCTGCTCACCATGTTCCGCGCCGACACTGCCGGGCCGCATGCGATCGGCGCGGCCGGGGTCGGGCGGCTGACGCTGACGGTGGACGGCGCCGTCGTCGCCGACGGGGAGACTCCCGTCCCGGCGGATCCGGTGGAGACCATGACCCGCCCGGGCGAGGTCAGGGGAACGATCCTGCTGGACGCCGGGCAGGAGGCCGCGGTCAGGCTCGACTTCCACCCCGGATCGGGCACGGCCGGACCACTCGCGATCCGGCTCGGCATCGTGGCCTCCCCCGATGAGGAGACCATGCTGAAAGAGGCGGTCCACGCGGCTGCCGCCGCGGACGTCGCGGTGGTGGTGGTCGGCTCGGCCGAGACGACAGAGAGTGAGGGATTCGACCGGGACACCCTGTCTCTGCCCGGCCGGCAGGACGAGCTGGTCCAGCGGGTCAGCGCCGTCAACGCCAGGACTGTGGTCGTGGTGAACTCCGGCATGCCGGTGCTCCTGCCCTGGGCGGATCAGGCCGCCGCCGTGATCTACGCCTGGCTGCCTGGCCAGGCCATGGGCGAAGCTCTGGCTGACGTCCTGCTCGGCCAGGCCGAGCCGGGCGGCAGGCTGCCGGTGACCATACCGGCGGACGAGGCCGACTGCCCTGTCCTGCACGCCGTGCCGCACGACGGGCAGCTCGGTTACCACGAGGGGCTGCTCGTCGGATACCGGGGCTACGACGCGGCGGGAACCACCCCACATTTCCCGTTCGGTCATGGGCTCGGCTACACCAGCTGGGCCTATGAGTCCCTCTCCGCTGACCTGGCCGGCCTGCCCGCAGGTGAGGATCTTCGCCTGCGGGTCAGCGTCCGCAACACCGGGTCGCGGCCGGGACGCGAGGTCGTCCAGGTGTACGTGGCCGGTGCGCCGGGCCCCGGACGTCCAGTCCGCGTGCTCGGCGCGTTCGGCTCGGCGGCGGCGGCGCCCGGCGAGACGGTGGAGGTGGCGCTCCGGGTGCCGGCCCGGGCATTCGCGGCCTACAACTCCGAGGCCGGAGGCTGGACCTGGCCGCGTGGCACCTTCACCATCGAGGTGGGCAGGTCGTCACGCGACCTTCGGCTATCAGCGGCACTGATGTCAGGCTGACCAGCCCTGGGGTGTTATCTGCGTCATGACCGCAGATAACACCCCAGGCGCGGGAGCGACGAGTTCGACCTCGTAGCCGTCCTGGTCCTCCAGGTAGGCGGCGAAGTGCTGGTCACCGCCAGCGTGGGGGTGGCTGTCAGCGAACATGAGCCGCCAGCCGTGACCGGGCGCATCGGCCACCATGTCCTGCACGCGGTCACTGGTGGCGACGTGGAAGGCGAGGTGGTTGAGGCCGGGGCGGAGCCGATCGTGACGGAACGCGCTGCGGGCAGGAGACTGCTCAAGGACGATGTAGGTACCGCCAGCCCGCCAGCTCTGTCCTTCCGGCCACTGCTGGAAGAGCTCATAACCGAGAGCGCCGAGCAGCCATCCCCAGCTGGCCTCGGCCCGGGTCAGGTCGGGCACCCACAGTTCGAGGTGGTGAATCGTCCCCGTGGCAACCTCAGTCATTCCGACAGCATGCCGCACCAGCGGCTCACGCGAATCAGCTCAGCGGACTTCCTCGACGCGGCGCTGGAGCTTGTTCATGCTGTGCAGCCACCGATCCGGGTCGGTGGCGCGGCCCGCGTACATCCGGGCGACCTCGGGGTGCGGCAGGATGAGGAACCGGCCGTCGGCGATCCCCTCGATCACCGCGTCCGCGACAGCCTCCGGGGTGATCGCTGATTCGCCGAGGATCGCCTGGCCAACGGCCCCGCTCGCGTTCAGCAGCGGAGTCCGCACCCCTTGCGGGCAGATCGCCTGCACGATGATGCCCCGGTGCTCGTAGGTCGCGGCCATCCACTCGGCGAACGCGAGCGCGGCGTGCTTGGTTACCGAGTACGGCGCCGAGCCGAGCATGGTGAGCAGCCCGGCCGCCGAGACGGTGCAGATCAGATGGCCGCTCCCCCGCGCCAGCCACGG
This sequence comes from Streptosporangiaceae bacterium, assembly GCA_036803065.1. GTDB lineage: Bacteria > Actinomycetota > Actinomycetes > Streptosporangiales > Streptosporangiaceae > JAWWPY01. The sequence goes on along the minus strand of DAIRVB010000039.1, from coordinate 2,422 downwards.
CCCGGTGAGCAGCCGCGCGGCCCGGACATGCGCCATGACATTGACCTGCCAGGAGATGTCCCAGTCCGGCTCGGCCGCGTCCTCGCCACCCCCCCGCGCCACGCCAGCGTTCGCGCAGTACAGGTCGATCCCGCCGAGCACCTCTGCAGCAGTCGCGATGAGGTGCGCAACGCCCTGCTCGCTGGCCGCGTCGCCGGGCACCACCACGGCGTCGCACGAGGCGGCCACTTCGGCGGCCGCCGCGGCATTGATGTCGTTCACGACGACCCGGGCGCCCTCGGCCGCGAACCTTCTGGCCAGCGCGGCGCCGATCCCGCTGCCCGCCCCGGTGACGACGACACCTGCGCCCGCGACAGACCTCATCGCGGGCCGCCCGCGGCGGGCAGTCCGGCCAGGTCCGCGAGGACGGCCCGGTGCCAATCCGGTGTGCCGAACCCTATCGAGGAACTCTTGGCCCGCTTCAGGTACAGGTGCGCCGGATGCTCCCAGGTGAAGCCGATGCCGCCATGCAGTTGCACGCACTCCTGGGCCGCGTGCACCGCCGCCTCGCTGCAACTCGCCTTGGCCAAGGCGACCGCGACGGGCGCATCTGGATCGCCCGAGGCCAGGCAGGCAGCCGCGTACCTGGCGGCCGAACGCGCCTGGGTGATGGCCACCCACACGTCCGCCAGCCGGTGCTTGAGCGCCTGGAAGGAACCTACGGGGCGGGCGAACTGATGCCGTTCCTTGAGATAGGCGACCGTCATGTCGAGGCAGCGCTGGGCCGTGCCGAGCTGCTCGGCGGCGAGCATCGCGGCGCCAGCGGCCAGCGCCGTCTGCACGGCGTGCGCCGCCGCCTGGCCGGACGCGACGCAGCGCGCGGGCACGTCATCCAGGGTGAGGTCGGCCAGTTCCCTGGTCGTGTCCAGGGACACGACCGGGGTCATGGTCAGCCCGGGCGCCCCGCAGTCCACGGCGTACAGGCCGGGCGGCACCCCGTCGGCGGCCAGCAGCAGCACGTCGGCGGGGAGGGCGTTGGCCACCCCGGCCACCTCCCCGCGCAGCCGGGTCTGGCCGGCCGGGTCCCCCGGGCGCGGTGCCGCGACGCACACCCCGCTGAGCGGGCCGTCCGCGGACGGCCAGGCCGCGGGGGGCCCGGCCGCGAACGGGACGGCAAGCGCCGCGGTCAGCGTCCCGCCAGCAAGATCCTTGAGCAGGGTGGTGTCGCCCACGTCCAGCAGCGCCGCCGTAGCGACCACCGCACTACCCAGATACGGGACGGGGGCTACCGAGCGGCCCACTTCCTCAGCGACCACGGCCGCCTCCCGGTAGCTCGCCCCGGCGCCGCCCTGGTCCTCCGGGATGAGCAGCCCGGCGCAGCCGACGTCAGCGGCCAGCAGCCGCCACAGCGCGGTGTCGTAGGGCTCGCCGGTCTCGGTCCTGGCCAGGACCGACGGCCAGCTGGCCCGGTCATCGAGCAGCGCCCGGACCGCCGCCCGCAGTTCCTCTTCGTCCTCGCTGTACAGCAGGCTCGGCATCTCCGCGCTGGCGCCCTGGCTCATCTGGGGAGGTCCTTCCAAGGCACGCGGGTGTCCACGCGGGGTTCCGGGGGCAGGCCGAGCACTCGCTCGGCGATGATGTTGCGCAGGATCTCCGAGGTGCCGCCCTCGATGGAGTTCCCCTTGGCCCGCAGGTACCGGTAGCCCACATCCCGGCCGTAGAAGTTGACGGTCTCGGGCCTGCGGAAACTCCAGTCCTGGTAGCGGAGCCCAGCCGGGCCGGCCAGCTCGATCTCGAACGCGGAGATCTCCTGGTTCAGCCGGGCGAAGACCAGCTTGGCCGCTGACCCTTCCGGGCCGGGCTGGCCCGCGGCGAGCTGCTGGCGGAGCCGCTCCCCGGACAGCCGGGCGACCTCGGCGTCGGCCCACAGCCGCAGCATCCGGTCATGCAGGCCCGGGGTGCGCAGCTCCGGGTGCTCGCGCCAGGTCCGGGCCGCCGAGCCGATCACCCCGCCCTCCCGGGGCATGGCCGATCCGCCGATGGAGACCCGCTCGTTCATCAGCGTGCCCTGGGCCACCCGCCAGCCCTCCCCCACGGCGCCGATCCGGTCGGCGTCGGGGATCACCACGCCGGACAGGAATACCTCGTTGAACTCGGCCTCGCCGGTGAGCTGGCGCAGCGGCCGCACCTCCACGCCTGCTGCGGTCATATCGCAGATGAAGTAGGTGAGCCCTTGGTGCTTGGGCACATCCGGATCTGTCCTGGCGAGCAGCAGGCCCCAGCGGGCCAGGTGCGCCGACGACGTCCAGACCTTCTGGCCGGTCACCTGCCACTCGTCGGCGCCGTCCGGATCGCGGACCGCGCGGGTAGCCAGCCCAGCCAGGTCAGAGCCCGCGCCCGGCTCGCTGAACAGCTGGCACCAGACCTCCTCGCCGGTCCACGA
>DAIRVB010000038.1:9742-13770 GCA_036803065.1 Streptosporangiaceae bacterium | reverse complement strand
GCGCTGCCCGGCCGGATCGTGCGGGCCATCCGCGAGTCGGGCTCCATGAACCCGGTGATCCTGCTGGACGAGGTGGACAAGCTCGGCGCGGACTACCGGGGTGACCCCACCGCGGCGCTGCTCGAGGTGCTCGACCCGGCACAGAACCACACATTCCGCGATCACTACCTCGAGGTCGAGCTGGACCTGTCCGACGTGCTGTTCATCGCGACCGCCAACATGGCGGAGGCGATACCGGAGCCGCTGCTCGACCGGATGGAGCTGATCGGCCTCGACGGCTACACCGAGGACGAGAAGGTGACGATCGCCCGGATGCACCTGCTGCCCCGGCAGCTGGAGCGGGCCGGCCTCGACGGTGACGACGTGACGTTCACCAACGACGCGCTGCGCCGGCTCGCCGCGGAGTACACCCGCGAGGCAGGGGTACGCGCCCTGGAGCGCGGCATCTCCCGGGTGCTGCGGAAGATCGCTGCGCAGCTCGCGGCGGCCACTGCGACGCTCCCGGTCACGGTCGGCCCGGCCGACCTGCACGGCTACCTCGGGCATCCACGGCACACCCCGGAATCAGCCGAGCGGACCGCGGTTCCTGGTGTGGCGACCGGCCTGGCGGTCACTGGCGCTGGTGGTGACGTGCTCTTCATCGAGGCGTCCCTGGCAGATCCGGAGACCGGCACGACCGGGGTGACGCTCACCGGCCAGCTGGGTGACGTCATGAAGGAATCCGCGCAGATAGCGCTGTCCTACCTCCGGTCGCACGGCGCGGAGCTTGAGCTCCCCGTCGGCGACCTGAAGGACCGGGGTGTCCATGTGCACGTGCCCGCGGGTGCTGTGCCCAAGGACGGCCCGAGCGCTGGGGTGACCATGACCACGGCGCTGGCGTCGTTGCTGTCCGGCCGGCTGGTCCGCTCGGATGTGGCGATGACCGGTGAGGTCTCGCTGACCGGCCGGGTGCTGCCCATCGGCGGGGTGAAGCAGAAGCTGCTCGCCGCGCACCGGGCGGGCATCACGACGGTGCTTATCCCGAAGCGGAACGAGCCTGACCTGGAGGACGTGCCGGAGAACGTGCGCGCGGCACTGGAGATCCACCCGGTCAGCGATGTCCGCGAGGTGCTCGAACTGGCGCTGGAGCCGGCCACGTCACGGTCAGCGATCGCCGCCTGATGGAGTCACTCTGAGAACGGCGGGCCTTCGAAGGCCCGCCGTTCTGCTTACCTTGAGGCGGCGGGGGCGCCGGGGCGGTCAGGCTGGCACTGGCCTGTTGATGTCGGCGCCGACCACCACAACCGGGCACGGCGCGTGGCGCAGGCAGGCCCGGGCCACCGGGCCGATCACCCCGAGCTGGGAGGTCGCCGGGTCGCCGAGCACGAGCAGGTCGGCGCCTGCGGCGCGGTCGATCAGTACCTTGGCGGCCAGCCCGTCAACCACCTCCGCGTCTACCGGGACCTCCGGGACCTCCGGGACCTCCGGGCTGCTGCCGAGCAGGGCGTGCACCAGGTCCTTGAGCAGCGCGCTGGTTGGCAGCCCCACCTGCTCCGGCGCGAGCCGCCGCGCATGGCCCGCGTAGGGCGCGGCCCGGACCCGCCCGGGATCCAGCGCGCGCACTACGTGCAACCGGGCCTGGCGTAGCCCGGCCTCCCGCGCTGCCCAGCGCAGCGCGGCGAGGGAAGCCATCGACCCGTTCACGCCAACGACGACACGCCGCTCCTGGTCCATCCCGGTACCCGCCTTCCTGCCATTCCACCTTCAGTGAAAGGCACACGGGGGGCACAGCAGAACGTCCCCGGATTCGCGGTGGCGGAAACCGGGATGACGGGGTCACCCCACCACAGGCCAGACTCCGGGCCGTCACGGCGGCCAGCGCGCGAGGCACGCTCAGCCGCGTCAGCGGCCGACCCCGGGCACCTGCTGGCCATCTTCGAGATAGATGACTGTCCCGGCTTTGCGCGCGGCATCTACCCGCCGCCGGATGGGTCCCCTGAGCAGGGTCAGGGCCTCGGCGAAGCGGACGATCCGGTGCTCCGAGATCTCCTCGGGCTGGAGCGCCACGCCGCGGAGGCTGGCGTCGTCGAACGCACCGCAATCAAACAGGAACCGGATGCCTCCCGGGCGCCCGGGCCTGCGGCGGCGGAAATCCACGCACGCCAGGCGGCCGCTGGGCACGTCAAGGCCGCACTCTTCGCGGACCTCACGCCGGCACGCCTCCCACGGCGTTTCTCCGTCGGCCTCCATGACGCCGCCGGGAATGGTCCAGCCTGACTTGTAGGTCGGCTTGAGGATGAGGAGCCGGCCCTTGCGGTCAAAGATCATTGCGCTGGCCGACGCGGGGATCGCCGGGACGGCGTACCGGACATCGCCGTCCAGCGGCTCGTCACCATCGATCACGCCAGCCAGGCTACGCCAGGCCCGCAGCGCGCCCGATCGTCATCGATCCCGCACGAGCATCCGCAGGTCGATAGCGCCGGCCATGGCCTGGCAGCCGGCATCGTTCGGGTGCAGGTGGTCGCCGCTGTCGTAGCTGGGGTTGAGCGCGGTGGGGTGGCCGGGGTCCGCGACAGCCGCGGCGAAGTCGATGACGCCGTCGAACGCGTGGCTGGTCGTGATCCAGGTGTTGACGTCGGTTCTCGTCTTCTCGGCCGTGGCCGAGTCCACTATGGATCCCGCGAACGGGGTGATCGTCGCACCGTAGACAGCCAGGCCGCGGGCGTGCGACCGGGCGATGATCTGCTGGTATCCCGAGATGATCTCGTCGGCTGTGGCGTTGTATCCGATGTCGTTGACGCCTTCGAGCAGGATTACGGCGCGAACGCCGGTCTGGGTGAAGACATCCCGGTCCAGCCGGGCCAGCGCAGACACGCCGTAGTAAGGCTGGCCGGGCCGGGCAGCCAGCAGCCGGTTGCCGCCAAGTCCCGCGTTGACCACCGAGAGGGTCTGGCCGGGAAGGGCGTTCAGCCGCCGGGCCAGGTCGTCAGGCCAGCGCCGGTTGGCGTTGCCGGTCGTGTTGGCGGTGTCGGTGATCGAGTCGCCGAGCGCCACCACCGTGCCGATGACACGGGCCGGCGCGCTCATGTTGGCCCCGCTGACCAGCATCCAGCACGGGGTGTCCCCGTAGGCCGCCCCCGACACGGACCCGGCCAGGTCGCCACGGCCCAGGTAGTTGCCCTGCGCGGTAAACGGGTGGTTGGTGACCGGCCCGGTCGGGCCGGGGACGTAGACGCTGACGAGCAGGGCCGACAGGGCAGCCACCCGGAGCGGGACGGGGTCGCTGAGCGCAGCGCCGCCAGCGGCCAGGGTCACCGCCCGCTGGCCGCCGAAGATCAGTTCGTGCAGCGTTCCTCGGACAGCGCCGGCGCCGGACGCCTGGACCGCGACCGACGCGTGTCCCACCCGCATAGGCTTGGTGCCGAAAGCATTTGTCAGGCGGATCCGCACCCGGCTGCCGCCAGCGCTGAGGAATATGACATTGCGGACGGTCTGGTCAGTCAGGCCGGTGCCGGCCGGGCACGTGGAACCCGGAACGTCCGAGCCGATCACCTGGCTGGCACCCCAGGCCGTCACCCAATTCCCGGCCCCGCCCGCCGCGCCAGATGAGCTTTGCGCGCCCGATGCCGCCATAGCCGGAATGGTCGTGGCGACAGCAACGGCTGCGGCCGCGGCGGCCACAGCGAACGCGTGGCGGCGGCGGATACGGAGCCTGGACTCGACACGTTCCAAGAATTCTCTCACGCCGGGTCATTCTTCGGACCTGGCTAGGGACTGTCAAGGAACATTAGTATCACTAAACCGGTATAGGCAAGACTTATGAAGCTTTCATGATAGTGGAATGCTGATGTCAGGACTGGACATGCCTCATATGCGGCCGCCAATCCACGCGGAACGGCCAGCGGGCCTATTGACAGGCCGGATCCGGCCTTTCATGCTCATTGAGGCGGACGCAGCCGCCGCCGGCCGGGCGGCCTGGCGCCGGCCGCACGCGGCCGCGCTGCGCCACCGTGCCTGACTGCCCGTGCCTGACTGCCCGTGCCTGACTG
>DAIRVB010000038.1:0-9642 GCA_036803065.1 Streptosporangiaceae bacterium | reverse complement strand
GCCGCGCTGCGCCACCGTGCCTGACTGCCCGTGCCTGACTGCCCGTGCCTGACTGGAGGAGACGTGATGCGCTACCCGAGTGCCGGCCGGGGCCGTCCCGGCGTCGCCGCCGCGTTCCTCGTCGCCAGCCTGATGGCTGCCCTAGGCGCGGGCGCGACCGTCCCGGCGGTGGCCGCCGGGGCCGCTGTCCATTCCGGGGGGTCCGCTGCGCCGGGCCCGGTCGGCTGGACCGGGACCTGGGCGGCCAGCCCGCAGCAGGCCAGGCCGGCGGATCTCACCGGGCCGGGGGACCCGACTGTCACCGGGTTTGACGACCAGACGGTCCGCGAGATCGTGCACACCAGCATCGGCGGGACCGCCCTGCGGATCCACCTGTCCAACGCGTTCAGCCAGCAGGTGCTGACGGTCGGCGCGGTGACGGTCGGCGCGGAGGGCACTGGCGCGGACCTGGCCACCCCGCCGGTCACGGTCACCTTCGGCGGTGGCCAGGGCATCCGCATCCCCGCGGGCGGGAACGCGGTCAGCGACCCCGTGCGGATGCGGGTATCGCCGCTGTCGAACCTGGCCGTCAGCATCTTCCTGCCTGGCGTCACCGGTCCCACCACCAACCATGATCTCGCGGAGCAGGTCAACTACCTCTCCGTGCCGGGCGACCACGCGAGCGACCCGGACGGGCAGGCGTTCACGCAGCAGGCGTTCTCCTGGTTCTACTTGTCGGCCGTGGATGTACGGCCGCTGACCGCAGCGGCCGGGGCCGTCATCGCCCTCGGCGACTCCATCACCGACGGATACCAGTCAACGGCCAGTGCCAACGACCGGTGGCCCGACGTCCTCGCCGCGCGGCTGGAAAGCTCGGGCCGGGCGATGGGCGTGCTCAACGAAGGGATCAGCGGCAACCGGGTGCTGGGCGACTCGGTGTGCTTCGGCACCAGCGCCCTGTCCCGCCTCGGCGCGGACGTGCTGGGCCAGGCGGGTGCACGCACCGTCATCCTGCTGGAAGGCATCAACGACATCGGCTTCCCGCTAGAGCCGGACGCTGGCTGCACCGCGCCGAACACGGCCGTCACGGCCCGGCAGATCATCGCGGGCTACCGGCAGATCATCGCCCGGGCCCACGGCCGGGGGCTGCGGGTGATCGGCGCCACCCTGACTCCGATCGAAGGCTCGGGTTACTGGTCGGTGAGCACCGAGCAGGAGCGGCTCGCGGTCAACGCCTGGATCAGGAGCAGCCACGCCTTCGACGGTGTGATCGACTTCGACCAGGCCGTGCGTGACCCGGCCGATCCCCACCGGCTGCTGGCGGCCTACGACTCCGGGGACCACCTGCACCCCAACGACGCCGGCTACCACGCGATGGCCGAGGCCATCGACCTCTCGCTGCTGCGCTAGACCCCGGCCGGGACCAGGGTCACCCGGCCGGCCACGGCGGCGGGTGCGACACCGAGTGCCGCGGCAGCAGGCTCATCGGCTCGCGGACCATCACATCGCCGGCCGGCTTGCGCTCGATCCGCGCGATCAGCGCGTCCACGGCCGCGCTGCCGAGTTCGGCGAGCGGCATGGCGACGCTGGTGACCGGCACGTCGAGAAAGGCTAGGCACTCGTCCTCGTCGAAGCTCACCACGGACATCTCCCCGGGCACTGCGATGCCGGAGTCGCGCAGTGCCGCCATCACCCCGAACAGCTGGTTGAGGCTGCCGACGCCGCATGCGGTGGGCAGCGCGCCGCGGCGCAGCATCCGCGTCGTGGCCGTCCAGCCTCCGTCTTCGGTGGGTGGGGCGTGCCCGACGGTCAGCTGGATGCCCCGCGCGGCGCAGAGCCGGCGCGCCGCACGCACCCGGCGGTGCACGGTGTCCACCTCGGGCCGGCCGTCGATGAAGGCGATGCTGCGATGGCCGAGCCCGGCCACGTAGTCAACGAACAGCCTGACCGCGCCCGACTCGTCCATCACCACGTCGTTGCCGGGATCCGGGCCCCGGCGGTTCACGTAGACATGCGGCACTCCGGGCACTCCCCCGGCATGGCCGGGGTGGCGCAGTGCGGTGGCCAGCAGCAGGCCGTCCGCGCGGCTCTCCTCGACCAGGTAGCGGTAATCGTCGGGACGCTTCTGGTCGTCGCCGGGCTCCTCCATGATCATGACGACGTAGCCGCGCTCGCTCGCCCGCTGCAGCGCGCCCCGCTGCAGCCGGACCCAGATCGGGTTGCGGAGCAGCGGGATGACGAGCGCCAAGGCTCCGGTGCGCCGTCGCTTGAGTGCCCGGGCCAGCGCGTTGGGCCGGTAGCCCTGCTGCTGTGCCGTGCTCAGGATCCGGTCGTAGATCTCCGGGCGGATCGACTGCGCCGGGTCGCCGTTGAGCACCCGGGAGACGGTCGACACATGAACCCCGACCGCTTCGGCGATGTCAACCAGGCGGGGCGGGCGGCGGCGGCCGCCCGGCACGGGCTGCCCGGCCTGGTCCGGCGGCAGGCGCTGCTGCGGGCCGCCCCCGCCTGCGTCGCCGGGCAACTCACCCTCGCCTGTCACCGGCTCAGGCCGTAACGCCGTCGTCGACCATGAGCACCGCGCCCTGCAGGTACGTTCCGCTGTCCGAGGCGAGAAAGGCGACGCTGTCGGCTATCTCCTCGGACGTGCCGATCCGGCCCGCCGGAATACCTGACGCCCACCGGGCCAGCGCCTTCTCGTCGTGGCGTATCCAGTCGGCCATGTCCGTGTCGATCAGGCCTGGGCACAGGCAGTTCACCCGGACGCCTTCCGGGCCATGATCGATGGCCAGGCTCCTGGTCAGCAGCACCAGCCCGCCCTTGGACGCGGAGTACGCGGCGCGCAGGCCGCCCGCCGCGCACCCCGGCTGTGGACGCGATGTTGACGATGCAGCCGTCGCCCGCCCCGACCATCGGCGGCAGGAACTCCTGGCAGGTCAGGAAAGGGCCCATGAGGTTGGTCTCCAGTATCCGGTCCCACTCCCCCTCGTCGAGGTCGGTGATGCGCTGGATGCTGAACACGCCTGCCGCGTTGACCAGGAGCCAGGGGTCGCCGAGATCGTGGCGGATCCGCTGGGCCGCCTCGTGCACGTACGCCGGATCCCGCACGTCGGCGCGGTAACCGCGGGACCCGGGCAGGTCCAGGGCAACCTGCTGCGCCGCATCCTCGCGCGAGTCCAGGCAGGCGATCACGAACCCGTCCCTGGCCAGGCGGCGGCAGACCGCGGCGCCGATCCCGCCCGCGGCACCGGTGACGACAGCGATCCGGGAGCCGCCGGCGGCGGCGCCGGACGGCCGCGCAGCGCCCGGTGCGTCCGCCATTTCCGTCACACGACCTCCGCAACAGTGCGGGTCAGCAGGATCGCCGCGCAGAAGGACCGGTAGACAGCGAGTGGGTCCTCCCCCTCGAAACGCAGCTCACGCGGGCCGATCCGGCGCGCGCCGCGCACCCAGCTGGCGGCCTCGGCGATGTCGGTGGTGCGGACCGAGACTTCCAGCGGGGCCGAGCCCAGCGGCGGAGGCTGCGCTCCGGCCGCGCCCGCGATCGCCTTCTCCGCGGTCTCCCGGATCAGCCCGCAGGCGCGAGCCGGGTGCATGCTGTGCGCCGCGACCCGGCTGACGTGCTCCTTGACGACCGCGCAGTGCACGCCGGGGATCAGGGCGGCCGTTTCCTCGCACGCGCACCGGTCCCCCGTCACCAGCACGACCGGCACCCCGTAGTGCGCCGCCACCAGCGCGTTGATGCCTGCCTCCCCGGTCACCACGCCGCCGAGCCGGGCCTCGATGACCGCCCGCGGGTTGTAGGTGTGCGAGAGCCCGGCGGGTGCCCCGACCGAACCGTGGTAGGAGACGAAGAGGATGGCGTCGAAGCTACCGTCCAGGCCCTGCATCATGTACAGCGGCTTGTGACTGCCGGAAATGTAGGACGCGTGCCCGGCGAGCGCGGCCGGCGGCAGGTTACGCATCGTGGAGTGGGAGTCGTTGACCACGATCTCGGTGGCTCCGCCGGCCAGGGCGCCCTCGATGGCGGCATTCACCTCATCCAGCAGCAGCCGGCGCCCGGCGACCGCTTCGGCCCGTCGCCCACACACTGCGCCCAGTCGACGACACCGGCGGTACCCTCCATGTCGCTGGACAGGAAGACCTTCATGCCTGTGCTCTCCCCTGGATCCGGAAGCTCTCGTCATCGGCGGTGATCACGCTATAGGTTCCCCCGGCGGTGGTGGAGGCGCCGCCGTGACGGCCATCCGGGGTCAGGCACAGGGCCTGCAGCGGCGTGCGGAACTCATCGGGCAGCTCCAGGGTCTCCGCCAGCGCCGCCGCGCAGGCCGCCGCCGGGTCGTCTCCCGCCGCCAGGCGCAGCAGCACTGACCGGGCCGTCCCGCCGCGGATCGCCAGCTCGCCACGGCCGGTGCAGGCGGCGGCGCCGACCCGGTTGTCGCAATAGTTGCCGGCCCCGATGAGGGCCGAGTCGCTGACCCGCCCCGGGTACTTCCAGGGGTAACCGCTGGTGCTCACCCCGGCCGCGAGGTTGCCCGCGGCATCCAGGGCGAGCACGTTGACCGTGCCCCAGGGGCCACCCTGTGGTGGTTCGGTGTCTCACGGAAGCCCCCTGTAGTGTCCGGGCGGCCCGGGGATGGCCGCAGACGGTGTCGGGCACCGCCGACGGGCACGAAGAACAAACCTTTGTTTACGTCAAGATGATGGCAAAACGGTCGGTTGTAAATAGCGGGCTGATACCTGGAACCAGATGTTTACAGCCCCGTAACGCTACGCACCGTGTTGGGGCATCCCGCGCCGGCCGTTGCGTGTTGTAACGTTTCGCGCCATGCGTTACGTGGTGCTTGGATGCGGTGCGATCGGTGGCACCGTAGCCGCCGGGCTGGTCCGCGACGGCCACGAAGTCCTGGTCAGTGACGTCGACCCGGCCGTGGTTGACGCGGTCGCCGCGCGCGGGCTGCGGATCGAGGGACCGGTGGAGAACTTCACCGTCGCGGTGCCCGCCACCGCCCCCGACGCCCTGCCACCGAGGCTGGACTGCCCGGTCCTGGTCGCGGTCAAGGCCCAGCACACGGCGGACGCGGCCGCGGTCCTGGCCGGCCGCCTGGTGGGGGACGGGTACGTCGTCTCACTGCAGAACGGCCTGAACGCAGGGATTCTGGCCGGCGCCGCCGGAGCAGGGCGGGTCGTGGAGGCGTGCGTCAACTTCGGCGCCGACGCGCTGGAGCCGGGCGTGGTGCTGCGCGGCAACCGGGCCACCTTCGTCGTCGGGGAAGTCGACGGCAGCGTCACCGACCGGGTCCGCGCGCTCGCCGCCGACATCGCCGACGCCCAGGTCACCGAGCACGTCCTCGGATACCTGTGGGCCAAGGAAGCGTATGGCGCGATGCTGGCCGTCACCGCCGTCAGCGACCTGCCGATCGCCGACGTGCTGGACGATCCGCGGTACCGGCCGCTGCTGCTCTCGGCCGCCCGGCAGGTGCTGGCCCAGGCGCCCGTGCCGCCGGTGCCCATCGACGGCTTCGACCCGGCCGACCTGGAAGGCTCGCTGGGGCGGCTCGCGCAGTTCAACCGGCGCTCGGCGAAGACGCACACCGGGATCTACCGGGACCTGGCGGTGCGCCGGCGCCCGACCGAGGTGCCGGCGATCCTCGGCGGCCTGGACGGCGCCCTGCTGCGCCGGACCGTCGAGCTGGTGCAGGCCATCGAGGTCAACGCGCGCTCATGTTCGCGGGCGAACCTCGACCTGCTGGCTGCCTACGAGCGGCTGGACCGGCTCGGCCGGCCGCTCAACGCGGTCGCGTCCGTGGTAGGAGCACCGGATCGGGCGTCAACCGGGCCGCTGGCCGGGCGCCCGGTCGCGGTCAAGGACATCATCGCGGTGGCCGGCGTGCCCACCGGGTGCGGCAGCCCGGCGAGCGACCCCGAGCCTGCCGATCACGACGCGGCCCTGGTGTCCCGCCTCCGCGCGGCCGGGGCCGACGTGTTCGCCACGACCCAGTGCCTGGAGTACGCGGCCGGGTTCGCGCATCCCGAGATCGGGGACACACGCAATCCCCGTGACCCGTCCCGCACCTCTGGCGGGTCATCAGGCGGCTCGGCGGCGCTCGTCGCCGCGGGCGTCTGCGATCTGGCCATCGGCACGGATACCGGCGGCTCGATCCGGATCCCCGCTGCCTACTGCGGCGTTGTCGGGCTCAAGCCGACCTACGGGCTGGTTCCAACCAGCGGGATCTTCCCGTTGTCGCCCAGCTGCGACCACGCGGGCACGCTGACGGCCAGCGTGTCCGGCGCCGCCGACCTGCTGCCCGTGCTGGCCGACGCCGTGCTGGCCGAATCCGGGCCCGCGGAATCCGGCCTGGCGCAATCCGGGCCCGCGGAATCTGCCGACGCCATGGCCGGGGGGACCGGGTCAGCGACGTTCACTGTCGGTGTTCTCGCCGCGCAGCTCACCGACCCGTCGGTCACGGCGGAGGTCCGTGACGCAGTCCGTGCCGCGCTGGCCGCGCTGGCCGCGGCGGGCTGGCAGATACGGGAGCTGACCGCGCCCTGGCTGGATGATCTGGCTCACTGGGAGGACATGCTCGCCGTGATCGTGGCCAGGGAGGCCTGCCTGGTCCACAAGGGGCGGGACACGAGCCGCTACGCCGAGGGCACCAGGGCGCTGCTCACGTTCGGCGAATCGGTCGGCGACGAACGGTATGCCCGTGCGCTCCAGCAGCGGGCAGAGCTCACGGTCGCGGTCGAGGCCAGCCTCGCGGGCGTCGATGTGCTGGCCGGCCCCACCGTCGGCTACCAGGCACCGGAGCAGGATCCCCCGTTCGGCGTCGGCGACGACTCCGGAGAGGGCCGGTTCACCGGGCCGTACAACCTCACCGGGCACCCGGCCGTCTCGATTCCCGTGCCTGCTGCCGGCCTGCCAGCCGGCCTCCAGCTCGCCGGCCGCCGCGGCGCTGACCTGGAGCTGCTGCGGGTTGCTGCGGCCGCGGAGCAACTGGTCACGCCCCAGCCAGGCTCACGATGCGTGCCTAACGAAGGAAGGCTGCCTCATGCCATCGACAATGCTCCGCCGCACACTCCAGCTGGCCGGCCTTGAGGTGCCCGTGGTTGAGCTGACCGGCGCCGAGGACGGCCCCCGGCTCACCGTCCTGGCCGGAGTGCATGGCTGTGAGTACGCGCCGATGGCGGCGGTGCGCCGGTGGGCACGCGGGCTGGCGGAACGTGAGCTACGGGGCAGCGTCGTGGCGGTGCCGGTGCTGAACCTGCCGGCGTTCCGGGCCCGCAGCCCGTTCGTGGTTCCCGACGACGGTAAGAACCTCAACCGGTGCTTCCCCGGCGACCCGGCTGGCACGCTGGCCGAGCGGCTGGCGCATGCCACATTCACCGAGCTCATCGTCGGCTCCGACGCGCTGGTGGACGTGCACGCCGGCGACATGGTCGAGGCGCTCGAGCCGTTCGCGCTCTATGACGCGGGCCCGGGCGAGGCCAGCGCCAGGGAGCTGGCGATCGCGTATGGGCTCGGTTACATCATCCGCCAGGAACCTGGCCCGGAGCGGGCGGTCGGCGGCACCACCAGCGCGGCCGCGGCCGGCGCCGGAATTCCCGCGATCATCGCCGAGGCGGGCGGCTGCGGCCTCGTGCAGCAGGCGGCGGTGGACGCGCACGCCCGCGGGCTGGACCGGGTGCTCGCGCTGCTCGGCATGGTGCCCGGCGTGGGCGTGGGCGCAGCCGCGGGCGTCGGCACGGGCCCGGATCAGCCGCCGGTTCATCTCCGCCGCTTCATCTGGCTGCGCTGCGATGACGCGGGCTGGTGGGAGCCGGTGGTCCAGCCGGGCGAGACGGTCACCGAAGGCCAGCTGCTCGGGACGGTCAGCAGCATCGACGGAGCCGAAATCTTGCAGACGATCATCGCGCCCACTGCTGGCGTGCCCATGTTCGTGACGAACTCCCCCGCGGTCGCCGCCGACGGCCTGCTGCTCGGCCTGGGCGCGAGATAGCGCCGGGGGAGCGCGCGGTCAGCCGAAGATCCGGCCGCCGTTGACCCAGATGTCCTGCCCGGTGATGAGGCCGACCGCGTCGCTGGCCAGTGCCTCGTGACCGGCCGCGGCGAGGTCGCTGGCCACCGCCTGGCTGCCCCTGATATCGGCTACCACCACCCGGTAGCCGGCCTGCGCGAACGCCGCACAGTACCGGCGGCCGATGCCGCCGCCTCCGCCGGTGATAATGATGACGCGTCCATGCTCAGCCATAGCGCTCCTCGGACCAGGGATTCTCGCTGGACAGAGTGACCTGGCGGGCCGGTTCTTGACAATAGCTAACGTGTTCGTTAAATATTATAGATATGGCTAAGGATGCGGCCGCCGTCTTCGATGCGCTGGCCGACCCGACTCGGCGTAATGTTGTGCAACTCCTGAGCCACGGGCCGCGCCGGGCAGGCGAGATCGCGGCGGCGGCGGGAACATCCGGGCCGGCGATGAGCCGGCATCTGCGGATACTGCTCGCCGCCGGAGTCGTCACCGACGAGCGATCACCTGCCGACGCCCGGGTCCGCGTGTTCCACCTGCGGCCCGACTCGGTGGCCGCCGCAGCGGCCTGGCTCGACCAGCTACAGGCGCACTGGGACGAGCAGCTCCGGTCGTTCCAGCGCCACGTGACGAGGAGGAATCCGGGATGACCGAAGCTCGCAGCGTGTCGGCCGCCGTCGAGGTGCCGGTGGCCCCCGCGACCGCGTTCGCCGCTTTCACCGAGGAGCTCGACCTGTGGTGGGTGCGAGGACCGATCAACTACTTCGACGCGGCCCGCGCGGTCGCGATGGTCTGCGAGCCAGGGGTTGGCGGCCGGCTGATCGAGGTGTACGACGCCGCAACGGGCGAGGGCCTTGAGCTGGGCCGGATCACTGTGTGGGAGCCGGGGGCCCGGTTGTCGTGGACCAGTTCGGTTGATGACGTCGAGATCGACGTCCTGTTCGTGCCCATCTCCTCGGGGACCAACGTGCGGGTCAGGGCGACCATCCTGGCCGGCGGGACGGATCAGGGCGGGACAGCGTGGGTCCGGGTGGTCGGCAAGTGGTTCGGCGCATGGTGCGCGCGCCGGGACACCGCGTCAGGCCACCAGCCCGACCTCGCTCGCCTGGCCGTCGGCATCTACTACGCCAAGCCGGCGGCCGCGGCCCACTGGCTGGCGGATGCCTTCGGCTTCGAATCGCCGGACCCGCTGCCCCAGGGCCCAGATCCGCTGCCCGATACCGGGCACGGGCACCCCTGGATCGAGTTCCGCGTCGGGAACTGCTCGCTGTTCATCTTCAAGCTCAACGGCGACCTGCCGGAGGGGGCGCCGGCCACGCACGAGCCGTGGGTGTACGTAGACGACCTCGAGGATCATCTAGCCCACGCAGCCGCGAGCGGTGCGACGATACTGACCCCCATCCGCACGACCGGATTTCGCAGCTATGCCGCCCAGGACCTGGAGGGGCACCGGTGGACCTTCGCCCAGGCCCGCCCCACCATGCGCTGACACGCGCCGCGACCCCGCGGCACGGCCCGCGTCGGCCCGCCCGGACGCCTTGCTGGACGCGGGCGGCTGCCGGGGCTGGCCTGGTGTTTGGGGGCGGGGGACTTTGAGGACCAGGGTGACGGTGTCGTCGCTGCTGGCTCCGCCGCTGTA